>CAZTAL010000077.1:0-6120 GCA_964611525.1 uncultured Prolixibacteraceae bacterium | reverse complement strand
TCATAGCCATAAACATAATAGCATTTTCCTTCGAACTGACTGTCATCTACTCTATTAACTTCGGGAAGATTTGCCATATTTTCTGCCATCCATATTTGGTCACCAATTTTTACCCATTCATAAACATGTCCGTCACGCGAATCGGTGAAGGTCCCCGTTTCCTGAGCATTAGCTAGGCCCACCAAAACAATGGTAAAAATAATCCATACTGCGATAAAGTTCTTCATGCTTAATTTTTTAAAATTACACTGAAAAGACAGCCATACTGATTAAACTTTTAAGCAAAAAACCGGTTTGTCAATTGTTAATTTTTCAAAGAAAAAAGACATGGTTAAAAATACAAAATTTAGCTTATTTGGTTGGCAAAACTTTCAGCATTACATCCAGAATTGTTATAAATAAATGAAATTATATCTGCTATTAATATCCCTATTTTCTTATTTACTGACCTAATTATTCCATCATTTATATTTTTATTTGTTTCAATGATGTTTTCAGTTTTGTCAGGTTTTTTAGTTGAATCTACAGAATCTTTTACAGGACTAAACGTCGGGATGGAAATAACCGTTTTAAAGATATCGCTTTCTTCAAATATTTCAGGTACAAAAAGTTGTGTTTTCATGACTTCGGAATTTTATTTTGATAATAACAATCCAGTTATCTGAAGAGTGCAATAAAATCAACCGGGCGATATACAGGCAAGTCTGAATTGATGAAGTCTGAGATATTATTGGTAAGAATCGCATTCAAATTGTTGGTTTCTGCCAGAGAATTAATCAGGGCATCTTCAAAATCAGAGAATTTGGAAGCAAATGCCCTCTTAATCATTTCATCGTTTGAATGCAATAATTTTGTGAATTTCAGAAGTCGTTGAATAGCATTCTTTGCTACCAGTTTATCTATTTTCATCGTACTGTTCAAAATATAAAAAATGGTATCAACAGAAAATGCCGGAATGTAAGTTTCTATATCATGTTGAATAAATACAGCAAACAATTCCTTTTTAGTTTCAGGCGAAATCGAGCGATTTACGATGATATCAATGCAAACATTCACATCAAGTAAAACCCTTCCAATTTTATTCGGTGCGATTGGCATACATTTCGTCTCTCAAGGTTTTGTAATCTTTTTTTTGCATCTCCTCACTTACTTCAATGCCCTCAAGCAATGAATCCAATTCCCCTGGCAATTTATAATCAGTTTCGGCTTTTTGTCTTTCCAGTTTTATCAGATTTTGCAGGTAATTCTCAACAATACCCGAAACACTCAGCCCTTTATTTTGTGCATAAGCTTTTATCTGTTTTTTTAATAAAGTATTATGCAAACTCAAAGTTATTTTCTCCATTTCACTACTGTTTTTCCGATTTTTATACCACCAAAATTAAGTTAATTGATTCAAAAAACCCAATCCAACCCAATATTTTTATTCTGTTCTTATCTTGAAGTACGATTTGAAAGGGTGGTATCATTTTAAACCGTTAAGTGGTACAGTTTCGGACCGGCGCCGAAAGTCAGGGAAAAAGTTTTGGTGCCATCTATGTTTTGCACCAGATAGCCAAAAGGATTGGTCTGGAAAAGGCATTGGGAAAAAGTTATGAAGGCCGATTATCCCTATTCCAGATTTATGCCCGGTTGCTCACACAAGGCTCCAGATTGTACGCAGCCACAGAGTGGGCCAGACAACAAGCAGTAAGTGAATTATTGGGACTTGAAAATTTCAACGAGGATCATCTTTATCATAACCTGGAATGGCTGGCTGATCATCAAGTTGACATTGAAAAGAGTTTATTTCAGCATATGGATCAGGAATTAATTATTTTGTTGGTTCCCCGTCCCCATGATTCGATATAAATTACCTGTTTTATTTTTAGCTTCTCCAGCACTTGAAAGAACATGTTTTAAAGTCATACAGACATCCCTGATCATATATCCCAATACAAAAATAATAAGGATATATGTCAAAACTACAGAAAAAAAAGTGTAAAAAGATCGTTAATTTTATTCTGTTGGAGCAGGAAATTCCCTCATAGGACTATACCTGATATAAGAGTCGAATACTTCCTTGTCAGGTCCTACTACCCGTGGATCTCTTGATTTTACCAGCTCTTGCAGCAAAACTTCTTTCATCTCTTTTTCAATCTCATTATAATCGGATTCCCCAATAAGATTATTAAGACAATAAGGATCATTTTTAATATCAAACAATTCAAATTCAGGACGTTTAGCATGTGCCCAATCGAAATAGGGACGAATACTGTCCACCTGCCAATTTTCGATAATAAATGATTTCGTGGGGCATGCATCAATATCCGTAAAAGCCCATTCGGAGTGGTGAACCCCATTTTCGTCAATACCATACATCGGCAGAAGTTCATTTTCCGTACCGGGTTTTATTCGTTGCGGTGCCCCGGCAGGCCATCTTTCGGGCTTCATATTCCATATCAACAAATGATCCCTGCTACGTATAGCCCGCAGTGGATATCCCCAGTTGAGATAACGTGATGAGGAGTGGCGTTCTCGTCCTGAAAAGACATATTTTTTCGATTCATCCACTATCCCCTCCTTATCTGACTTCAAAATATGAAGAATACTTTTACCTGAAATGGGCAACATACCTTCGGAACTTGTGTTTGTGAGTTCAAGAATTGTCGGAGCAATATCTGAAAAACTAACCGGATCATTAACAACACGGCCACCGGGAAATCCGTTTGAAAAACGAACAGCAAAAGGAACATGAATCCCATATTCGTAAGTGTTGGCTTTTGCACGGGGAAATGGCATACCATTGTCGCCGGTCACAATCACAACAGTATTATCCAGTTCGCCTTTTTCTTCAAGATAATCAAGCATACGTTGCAAATGCAAGTCAAACCATTCAATTTCAACTGCAAAATCAAGCATGTCACCACGTACTATTTCATGGTCGGGAAAAAATCCGGGAACCTTTACATCCGAAAGCTTTTTATCAGTCCGTTTCCACGAATCCTGCTCATAAGCGCGGTGAGGCTCATTTGCACCATACCAAAAGAAAAAAGGCTTATCACCACGGATATTTTCCATGAAATATTTAAAATTTTCAAAATAGTTAACCGGACCAATCCCTCCGGCAGTCCGTTCATCGCCGGGACTCCCCTTTTCGTAACGGATATTGCTATGTGCAATACCTGCCGCATCGGTGGAACGCCAAAGTGAATCGTTTTCATTACGTGCATATCTGAAAGGCTGAACTCCTTTACCAGTCATTCCCGTGATATAACCATTTGTATTTAACAAATCTATAAACGGCACATATTTTTTCATCCATGATGAAGCATGTTGCCCGGATTGCTCGTTTTGCCAATGGTAACGTCCTGTAACAATAGCACTGCGTGAAGGAGCACAGCCGGGCGATCCCGCCATGCAATCAGAAAAGTAAATCCCTTCACTGGCTACCCTGTCGAAAGCCGGAGTGTTTACAAACTCACACCCGGCAAATCCGGTATATGCAAACGACTGATCATCGCTGATGGCAAAAAGAATATTCGGTCGCGAGGTTTGTTCTGTCTGCTTATCAACAGAACAACCGGTGAATTGTAAAATAATAAAAGTAGAAAAGATATAAAACAATGGTTTCATGATTATTTAATTTATGTTGTAAAAATACTTTCAGATACATTCAATAAACTTTTCTTCTCTCCGGCCATAATTCAATTGCATCGTTTATAATACGCTGAGGATATCCAAAGGATGATCCCACATCTCCTTCAGGGAATTTTTTATCTTTAAATCTTTTCCAGTCATCAAGTGTTAACCGATCATCGGTACGACTATATTGAAACGCATTTAGTCCCTGTAAAAAGACATAACCGTTATCCGTATTATTTACCTCCTCCATTAGGGCATTAAATGCAATTGCAGAATCTCCGCATATGCCAAGTGCCTGCGCAGCCATAATACGATTAGCAGCATAACTGTCATTATTGATCATTTCTCTTAATGCATTTTTTGCTTTGATGTTTTTTGACCCGGTCAGAAAAATAGCGTATGCCCCCCAGTAACGGATTACCGGATCGCTATCTTTTATATAATCAAGATAGATGGATAATTTTTCAGGATCACCAGAGCTTGAAACTTTTGCAACTTCCAATATTCGCTCAACCTGATAATCATCACTTTGCGCATATTCATACAAAGTTTCATAATCTTTATCCTTTCCCGCTAATTCATGAAACATGGATTCGGGTATCAATCCGATATCCCTTGTTTCAATCATCCACCGGTCCAGCTCATCAGAAAGGTTTTGCAATCTTTTCTGATATTTTGGCTGACCTGACAAGCCGGATACATGCCATGGGTCTATTTTTGTATCAAATAACTCAAAGACAGTTTTAGGCTGATAGAATTGTGATTGAATTTCATTGCATTTACCCTTTTCATAATATTCTTCCCAAGCCCTCCAATTAGCCTGAACTGTATAACCATATCTTGAGTCACGACCTCTGGGCCTGTGAGGCATAAAATTACGGATAAAATAATAGCGGCCGTCGGTAACTGCCCTTGAAAAATCATAACGCTCAGCCATGCGGTCACGATAAAAATGAACATATTCCGGCTCTTCTTCTGCTTCCGGCCCTAAAAATATATGCCCCTGCATTTTTTCGGGTACCTCACATCCTGTAATTGAAAGAACTGTTTTGGCAAGATCAACGAAGCTGATCATATTGTTATCGGTAGTACCCTGTTTCTTTTTTGACAAATGCTGCCATTTTTCAGGTAAATAAACTATGAATGGCACCTGGGTACCCACATTATATATATACCTTTTTGCGCGTGAAAGCTGTCCGCCATGGTCAGAATAGAAAAAAACTATCGTATTATCAGCTAAACCCTCATCTTCCAACTCTTTTAATAAATCACCAGACATATTGTCCATCAAAGTAATAAGATCATGCAACCTTGCCCAGTCCTCTCTTATCGCAGGTAAATCCGGATGATATGGAGGAAGTTTTATTTCTGCAGGATCAACACGGGGATTTTCAGGTATTTGGTTATTTTCAACATAACGGCGAATACGATTTTCACTTAACTGGCTTTCATGAGTTACAGTATTGTTAAATACGGCAAAAAACGGTTGTCCGGGTTCTCTGTTTTTATAATGGGCTTCAGTACTGCATTCGTTCCACAAAGTATTGTCATTCTGATAATTGGAATTATAATCCTTCTTTACATTATTAGTGCAGTAATAACCTGCTTCTCTCAATATTTTCGGATAAACCGGTATTTCCCGAGGCAACTGAGTTCTGGTGCGCATCTGATGGGTGCCCAGTGTAGATGCATACATGCCTGAAAGAATTGTTGATCTTGCTACTGCACAAACAGGAGCATTTGCATAAGCATGGGTAAAACGTATACCCCTTTCTGCCAATTTATCCAGGTTTGGTGTTAAGGCTTCCTTACAGCCATAACATCCCAGGTAAGGACTAATATCTTCACAGGTTATCCAGAGAATATTCGGACGCTCTCCGATAATTTTACGACCTGTTTTATTATTACCTGAAGAGAAACCACTTAATGCTATCAAACTTAGCAGTACAATTGTATATTTAATTTTAATCATTTTAGAATATTTTTATAAAACTATTTATTAACTGAATCTGCACTTCCCTTGTAATACGTAAGTCAATTTTCTGACAAATTTAATTAAATTTAATACTCATATTATAATAATGATGGCGCTCTGATTAATATTTATTGTAATCAAATATTGAGCCCAACCTCTTATGTAATTTCTTTTTCTAAAATTATTTTTCTTAGAGCTATATTGCCAGATAATGAGTGACTAAAAAGTATATTTTATTATAAAATTTCAACGAAAAGTAATTGAATCAAAAATTAAAATTTTGAAATTCAAACTTTTATATTCTCATATTTATTATTATTTACAAAGCTTCTTTGTCTCCCAAATTTATAGAGAATACTTAATAATAGAGAAAGAGATAAAAAAAACTGCGCAGTCCCGAAAGGAATTACGCAGTAATCCAACCTAACTAACTTAAACTAATCACCTTCATATACTAAAGGCGGAACATTTCTACCAGTACCGGGATAGCCTTCATTTTGATTTATCACACCTCCTGTATT
>CAZTAL010000076.1:0-8917 GCA_964611525.1 uncultured Prolixibacteraceae bacterium | reverse complement strand
GGAAAATCGGCCGGTATGTAATCGATGGGCACCTTCCAGAACCGGGAACCATTTCTGTTGTAAGCAATCACCGAAAATTTTTTGCCGGAGGTTTTTTCGGGGACACTTGTAACAACTACAATCCCGGGCCCTACATCCGATAGTTGTAACATCCATTCTTTAATTTCATCTTCACCGGCATCGGGTTGAAAGGGTTTTTCCAGCAACAAAAACATCTCAGTCAGATTGGGGGTAATAACATTTGCCTTTTGAATTAATGATTTCATTTCGGAAACCATTTTTTCATCGAACGGCCCGTAAAGTTTGCCATTGTCTCCCAAAACCGGGTCAACCACCACCAATTGATTCTCTTTGCTAAATGTTTCAATTAACCGGTGAACAATGCGAATTTGTTTGTATGATCCTAAAAAACCGCTGTAAACAGCATCGAAAGCTACATCCAACTTTTTCCAGTGGTCGATTATGGGTTGCATTTGTTCAGTGAGATCGGTAAAATGATACCCTTCGAAGCGGCTGTGAGATGACAAGACTGCAGTGGGCAACGGGCAGACTTTTATCCCCATTGTGGATAAAATAGGAATAACAACGGAAAGCGAAGTCCGTCCGCAACCCGAAAGGTCATGTATGGCGGCAATTTGTTTTACAGGCGATTGTGTCAGCATATTCCTTATAATTATAGTGTCAGCGCAAGTTTGTATGCATCATGAATGGCATTTTCGGCTTTGCCCACCGAACTGGAATCTTCCACATAATACGTTGGTATTTTGTGTTCAGGATGAAATGGAATATAGCTTTTCATTCCAGCGGCAACAATAATTTTATCTACCCCTTCAATTTTGATTTTCAAATTGTGCTCGTTTTCAATGTAAACTTTATCCCCGTTGATTTCAACAGCCATATGTTTTGTATATAGCTGAACACCGTTTTAAAATGTTGCATTGTGGTTTCATGCGGATTAAACCGTTTATCAATCAAAATGAATTGTTTTTTGTCTTCTGTTTTATAAATATAAAAGTATTTGGCCATTCCATGCATTTTTTTAAAGATGGTTGTTCCGTCATTGGTAGGGATAGCTATTAATACAGATTTGCCTGAATTTCCTGACATAATTTATATGATTAAATTAATACAACAATATGATAATCAAAGATACTTTGAGGTACTACTTTACATGTTATCATATGATATTCTTACATCCCCAGATTAAAAAAAGTATAAACTAAAGAGTCTTCATTCTAAAAAAATGAATTTTTTCTATTTAGAGTATAAGGTCATTTTTTGAATTTCCTCATATAATAATCGTGGCCATTATATCGTGTTTTTTCCACCAATTTTTCTTCCAGAAGGGTATAAAGTATATTCTTGTTATTTATCCCCAAACTTTTTAGCCACCAACACTTTTACTCCCCTGCTTTTCAGCAACCCGGCTATTGCATGATCTTTTTTTTGTATAGTGTATTCCTTCTCTTCATCAACAGATTTAAGAGGATTGGCTGTAAAACTTTAACCCATTACAAATGTACAAAACTATCCAGTTAATTTACTCTTTTTATTTTAATTTAATTTTAATAAAAATTTGTATTATGAAATTATGTTTGTAATTTTGGTTTTATTTATCCACTTTAAGCAAATAAAGATTTTTTTCATTTGAATTTGCAATATCTGTTAATCTTAATAGTCTGTGAATCAGTGCATTGATATTTTAATGAAATAAAAAATGTCTGTAAAAAACATAAACTTGTCCAAAGAAGATAAGCAGTATAAATAAAATAATATTTAATGAAAATAAAAATGTCATCTCTGTTAAATAATGAATTTAAACAAATATCATGAGGTTTAAAATATTTTTATTATCAATTGTATTATTTTCAGGAATTTTCAAAGCTGAAGGTCAGGAAGGAACTGATGCAGTGATAACCGGTCATGTTGTTTCACGGGGCAAGCATATTCCGTTTGTAAATATTTATCTTGAGGGTACAACATACGGAACCGCTACAGATGAAACGGGTCATTATATTATGGTAGATTTGCCGGTAGGAGAATTCAATTTGGTAGCAAGGATGGTTGGTTATAAAATAAAAAAAGTGCCTGTCACTTTGAAGGCCAATGAAACTATCGAAGTAAAATTTGAACTGGAAAAAGATCTGGTAGTTGTAGATGAAGTTGTTGTTACGGGCACAAAGACTTTTAAACGTCAGACCGAAAGTGCGGTAATTGTAAATATCCTTGATTCCAAAGCTATTAAAAACGTAGCGGCAAAGACAGTATCGGAGGCGTTGAATTTTCAGCCCGGACTTCGAATGGAAGTTGATTGCCAGACTTGCAATTATACGCAACTTCGTATTAACGGACTGGGTGGTGCATACAGTCAGATACTTGTTAACAGCCGGTCTGTTATCAGTCCGTTAACCGGACTTTACGGACTCGAGCAGTTACCGTCTGAAATGGTGGAACGTATAGAGGTAGTGCGCGGTGGTGCTTCGGCATTATATGGCTCCAGCGCTATTGGCGGAACGGTTAATATAATTACCAGAATGCCCAGGCGCAATTCATATGAAATAACATCAATGCATTCAAGCCTTGGAAACAATTCGACCGATTTTAACCTCAACGGTACTCTCACAGTTATATCTCAAAAACGCAATGCCGGAGTTGCCCTCTATACTTCCCACAGACAGCGGGAATTTTACGATCATAACAACGACAATTTTTCAGAACTTCCTCTGCTTAAAAATAATTCTTTCGGTTTGAATTCTTTTTTTAAACTGAATGAAAAGCAGCAACTTGAGATTAATTTTTCGAGTATGTATGAATACCGGTATGGCGGGGAAATGGTGAATATGCCTGCATATTTGGCCAAACAGTCGGAAGAACGTATGCACAATGTACTATTAGGTGGTGCTGATTACCAAATTACCAGCGAGGATAACCGGACTTCTTTTACCCTTTATGCGGCAGGACAAAATACAAAAAGAGATCATTTTACAGGGATATCACCTGGTTCCGGTGAGGAATTACAGAAATATAATAACGCCCCTCCTTATGGTCATTCAAAAAATTATACTATTCAGTTAGGAGCTCAACTGAATAAAATTGTTCCGGATTTTTTCGGAGGCACGAATACTTTAAGTTTCGGAACAGAATATATTGTTGATGACGTTACTGATAATATTGAAACTTATAACTATTTAATTGACCAAAATTCAAAAAATCTGGGAATTTTTGCCCAAAGCGATTGGGAATTATTAAATAATATAACTGTTCTGGCAGGTTTGCGGGCGGATAAGCACAATTTTGTTGATAATATCATTTTAAATCCAAGAGTCTCATTATTATATAAACCCAGCCTGAATACCCAATTACGACTTTCATGGTCCACCGGATTCCGTGCTCCCCAAGCCTTTGATACCGATATGCACATAGCATTTGCAGGAGGAGGAATTCAAACTATCAGTCTTGCAGATGATTTAAAAGAAGAGCGTTCAAAAAGCTGGAGTGGATCCATGAACTGGGATAAGCCCACCGAGAAGTGTATATACGGAATTACTATTGAGGGTTTTTATACAAGGTTAAAAGATGCATTTATACTGGAAGAAACAGGCAAAGATGCTAAGGGTAATTCTCTGATGGAAAAAAGAAACGGAGCTTTTAGCAGGGTATTTGGTGCCACTTTTGAAATACGGAGCAATTATAACAGGATATCTCAGATAGAAGGCGGTCTGACATTACAAAAAAGCAGTCACGATAAGCCTGTGTTTTGGTCAGAACAGTTGCCAGGAACAAAGCAATTTCTCCGTACTCCGGAAACATATGGCTATTATACATTTACATGGACACCAGAAGCCCGTTTCACTTCTGTACTTTCAGGCATTTATACCTGTTCCATGCTTGTTCCTCATTACGGACTTGCGGGTGACCCGGGTACCCCTGAAAAAGATTTATTATTTGAATCGCCTGATTTCTTTGAATTGAACCTGAAATTTTCTTACAGCTTTGAATTAAACCGACTGGATTCTTCACTTGAATTATTTGGAGGCATTAATAATCTACTGAATCATTATCAGGATGATTTTGACAGTGGCAAAAACAGGGACAGTGGCTATATATACGGTCCGGCAAAACCACGTCATTTTTTTATAGGCTTGAAAATTTTTGACAATGGTTGATCCGGCAATTATAAAAACAGCGGAGAATTATATTAAACAAATACCGAATGATTTAGGAGTTAAAAAATCATATTTATTTGGTTCATATGCTAAAGGAATAGAGCGGGAAGAAAGTGATATCGATATTGCAATTATTCTTGAAAATATGACTGATTTTTTCGCAATTCAGTGACAGTTAATGAGGTTAAGAAGAAATATTGACTTACGTATAAAGCCTCATCCTATTCATGAACGGGACTTTAATAATGACAATCCTTTTGCATATAAAATAAAAAAAACGGAATTTAGATCAGTACGGATTAGATGTTAACGGAATATTACATTTTTTATCCGCTCTAAAACTCCAGACAAAGTATTACAATCGTATTTACATCGTTAATTTGATTTAGATTTTCCTATCCTGCCAATAAACAAAGATATTATTAGTAATATGCCAGCTATTATTGCAGCGATTGGCAAGCTTTTCTGAACTGTTGAGCCTACACTGATATTTCCTATAAATTTTGGTACGAATGTAGCTCCTAAAAGACCAATTGAAAAAATAATGCCAAAAATACTTCCGTATTGACTTGAATTAAATTTAGCAAAAGTAATTCCCACAATGGTAGGAAAAATAGGGGCAAAAGCCAATCCGGCAAGAATAACAGCAATGATACCCATTGCTGAACTTTTTGCAATAATCATTAAAGAAATAGCCAGTACTGATAAAGCAGATGCAAATATTATAACCTTTGTCCCCATGGCAGTTAAATTCTTTATGGCTGAGGTTAAAAATCTACCTGTCATCAAAGCTACCCCGAATAAACTTAAAACTAATCCTGCATTAGATGAGGAATCTATACTTCCACTTGCTACAAAAAGCTCTTCCATTAGCTTTTTTATC
The DNA here is from genome assembly GCA_964611525.1 of uncultured Prolixibacteraceae bacterium. Lineage (GTDB taxonomy): Bacteria > Bacteroidota > Bacteroidia > Bacteroidales > Prolixibacteraceae > JAAYJR01. The sequence goes on along the minus strand of CAZTAL010000076.1, from coordinate 3,868 downwards.
CATGTTCCCATTGATATTTCAAGTGACATATAACAAAACAGAGCAATTGCTGATATCAAAATAGCAGGTTTAAAAAGCAATTTAAATGCATCTGAAAATCTAAATCCAACTGTAACATTTGGATAACTTGTTGTTAAAGAAAAAATCAGAAAAATAAAACAAAGAACCGAGATAAGGATCAGTGCAGTAGAGTAATTTAATTCTACTGTTTTCAAAATAAATACAATAAGCAGTGGGGTAAGAACATAACCTAGTCCGTAAAATCCATTTGCAAAATTACTTGCACGGGCAGGATCTTTACCATCAAAAAGCACTACTGGTATGAGAGTGTTTCCCACCGTATTTAAAGCCATCGCACCAAAGCCAATCAATATACAAGCAAGCAAGGCTATCAAAAATGATGTTGCAAAAGCCAAAATCAGCATACTAAGACCGGTAAGTGTAAAACCAAAAATAGCCATGGGTTTATATCCGTATTTATCAACCATAGGTCCAATAAACAGTTGTACAATACAACTTGTAAGAAATAAGCCCATAACAAGTGAACCAAATTGACCGGCATCTATATTCAATGCAGCCATAAGTTCAGAAGAAATAGATCCAAGTACAATAAAACAAATGGCCAGTGTAAAAACAGCCATAAGCGCTACAATTGCTGTCATTTTTTTCATAACTATATAAAAATTAGATTAAAATGTAAAATAAATTTTTAAGCCCATGTGATAATATCCAATATTTAATGCCACTCTTGAAGAAAAACATATTGATGAGTTTATAAAAAATTTACTAATCTCCGACTAAAATAAAATATATAGTAAAGGTACTCCCTTATGGTTTCCTTTCAAAATTATAAATTGATTTTGATTAAAATTTTTTACAACATAGATAAAATATCAATACACCATGTATTGAATTTTGAGTCATTATCCCATGTATTTCCGGCAGATGAATAATCGCAAAATTTAATCTTTTGACCTTGTCCAAAATCTAATTCAAATGCTTTCCATATTCCTTGTGGCGCTCTTATTGATTTTATCTTAACATCTTCTACAGATGTAAATTCTACAGGAGCAAAAATATTACCTTCTGTAACTCTTACATCCCTTGCCAACGCAATCGGCCCGTAAAAAAATGTTACTGCCGGTTTATGAGGCAGAGCGTCATCAGGGGAAAGACTTTTTACATGTTCGTAACGGCGGGTTATCTCTTCATTGCTTCCTCCTCTGCCAAAACTAATTTTAGCCCATTCCTGATCATAAAATTTAATATCATGAAACATTTTATCGAATTTTTCTGTATCAAAGATTTCCCCCCGTCCATTTAACTTAAAAGAAATTTCTATCTGATCTCCTTCTCTCCACAAACGGTTAACAGTCATCCAATTATCATGAACATGCCCTCTTACTCTGTCTCCATTTACTTTTATTGTTGTCTGACTGCTCCACCGCGGCATCCTTATTAAAAAACTGAACTTCTCCGGTTCTTCAAGTGTTAAAATTACCTTTGTATTGCCTTTCATGAGAAAATCTCCTCTGATTTCAATGTGTGCCTCTTGACCTGAAGGCAAGATGACATTTCCTTCTCCTTCGCTGAAAATAGAAAGATAAACTTTGTCATCTCTTCTGGTAAGGACTCCTTCTGCTGACTGAAACAAACCCCGGGGCAGATTATCCGTACAGCACTGGTGGTTTAATAAGAAATGATTCATTGCAGGTATATGAACATGCGACATCCGCATGCGTCGCAAACACCATGTACCATCCTGATTATAAGCAGTTAACAATGAATTGTAAAGTGTCCTCTCGATTTCGTCAATATATTTTTCCTCTCCTGTCAGTTTAAACAGCTTAAATGACAACCGGTTCCAGTATACTGCATCGCATATTTCCGAGACCGTGTTGATCAATCCTGCAGAGCCAGCATGTTTATCATTAAAACTGATATTGCCTATAGGTGAACGTTCCCATTCAACCAATGCCGCATGAATATTTTTGCCCGCTTCAAAATATTGTTGTCTCCCTGTAACCTCATACAATTCTAATAATCCTTCAACGCATGACATAAATTCATATGCTTTAGCCCAACGGTAAGGATCGGTTTCAGGAAACCATGAATGTACAGATTCTCCCAACAAACCTTTATTCAGAATATCAGGCAAACCTTCAGGATGTTGCGACCACTGATCTACAATATATTCAGCATATTCCAAATATTTCTTTTCGCCTGTTGCGTTATAAAGTTTTACCATCGGCTGCAGGATTGAACTGCTGGGCAGTCCGTAAAAATTGCCGGTTCTCACGATATCAATCGCACCCGGACCAACTTCTGAGATCAGGTGATTTACAAAACGTTTTGCAGCAACAAGAATAGATTCATCTTGTAAAAGCTGATAGGCTTCTACTAATCCCCATAAAGTATATTTCCGGCTCCAAACATTCCAGTTATTGCCAATGACAAAATCAGAATGTTTATATGTCCCTATATACCCATTTTCATCCTGTGTCGATAGTAATCCCTCTACTGCTTTTTTTATCCGGCTTTTTAATTCATCAGAGTGGTAATAACGGCAGGCGCCAATGACAGAAAGAATGTATTTTCCCCAAAACTCACCACGCCATTGTCCCCTTTGAGGGTAATTTTGATCATCTTCGCGCAAACGAAAGGCTTCTTCAGTTTCCGGATAAATTTTGTTCCAGCTATCATGGTTCAATATCCGCTGCTCCGATATCTTATCGATATATTGACCGATATGACCGGAAAAACGCCATTCACAGGAAGTTTGTAATTCTTTTGATGCACTACTTACCTTTTCCTGTGCAAATATGTTATTAATAGAAAATAAAAAAATGCAGGCAAACAATGCCAAAACAATATTTGCATTACCCGAATGATTTCTAAATTGATTTTCCATGATATCTTATTTAAAATTTCTGGTGTTTATTCAAGATTACAGACTTATTAGACAATGATAAATTTTGGATGTAAAATTACACATTTAGGTTGTTTTTCAGAAATTAACAAATATAAATATAGTACTTTATAATAAAAAAGGAAATTAAAATGTTGAATATTATCAACAAATAAACTATATTTGTGGAAATTAATCAACAAAATGAAGTCTAAGAAAAAAATAGTGTCCCCAAAACATCAAAAAATCCTGGATCGTATGGGGGAAAATATAAAGTTGGCACGCAAAAGGAGAAAACTTACAACGGTTCAAGTTTCTGAACGTGCTGATATAAACAGGACTACTTTATACCAAATAGAAAAAGGCAATCCCAAAGTGTCTATTGGAGCTTATTTCAACGTATTGAGGGTTTTAGGGTTGCAGGACGATTTTCTAAAATTGGCAGCAGACGATGAATTTGGCAGAAAATTACAAGACTTAGAGCTATTGTAATATTCTTGTGGACCGGGTCTGTATAAAAAGAAATGAAAATGGCAACAGGGGAAACAGACATATATGTATATGCGGACTGGAAAGGATTAGCTGAACCACAACTTATGGGCATTCTGTCGGCACATGCTGCAAAAGGAAGAAAAGCATTCGGTTTTGAGTATAATAAAGACAGGTCAATAAAAATCCGGAGCAATTATGGCGAAGGATTGTTTTTAATATAGCTGTCTCCAATACAGATGATCACCTCCGGAACCATGGATTTATTTTAACATATAACGGATGGGTACTGTCACCAGCTTACGATTTAAATCCATCTATAGATAAAGACAGTTTAACAGTAAAAAATAGTGGTGCAATGGAAAAAATAACGCTAAGGCTTTGTTGCGAAATAAAGTGAATAAAATAGGCGAAATTATTTTTGTTTTTAACAAAGCAAAATTTTGAGGCATAGCCATAGCTATGGCGAAA
>CAZTAL010000075.1:0-8503 GCA_964611525.1 uncultured Prolixibacteraceae bacterium | reverse complement strand
ATGGAGACAAGGTTGAAAAAGTGGCGTAGTGGCATGGAAGCCGTCATCTCCAATATTAAACGTGGATATAACTTGTCGCGCTGCACATGGAAAGGATGGAAGCATTTTATGGCCAAAGTTCTTTGGAGTGTCATAGCTTATAACATCAGGGTAATGACAGCCCATGTAGTAAGGTTAATTTAGAAATTTTAGCCTTCATAAATCCTGAAAAGCCCTCTCAACAAGGGATAGCTGTGCATTAAAATTAGGAAATAAGCTAAAAAAACGAACAATAACAAAATAAATGATAAAATTAGTCAGCAATAGAAGATATTATTAAGAATGATTTTAAATAATATACCCTGGAAAAAATTCCGGGATAAAATAAATTGAAAATTGCCGACTTTATGGACGGACACTAATTAATGTTTTTAAACGAGAATATAAGCGCCAAACATTGTTTTTTCATCTGCATCAGCCAGCGGTAAAAATCCTGATTCTATGTGGTTATTATTAAGTTTTAAGGGATACATAGTCTGCATTTCATTTTTAAAGTCAAAAAATGATTTTCCTTTCTGATAATACATGTTAAAAACTCCTTTTTTGCCGGGACAAACGAATTTATTGAGTCGAAGCGACAACAAACCCATATTTTGCCTGACATTGATCTCTAGGCAGGGATTAACCCTGAGTTGCCCCTTTTTATCCCGGAAAATGAGTATGTCAACTCCGAAAAATCCTTCGTACTGACGTACAAGCGGACTTCTTTCAATTGCTTTTATTAGCGGATTTTCTATTATTTGGGGTATATTCTTGGAAAAAGAAGTTATTTCGGTATCATAATTATCAGGCCATCCATTCAGGAAATTTCCCTGGTATTGTCCTTTTTTGTCAGAATAAAATAGACTGGTGCCTAAATAATTGACTTTGCCCTTTCTTAGTTCAAACTGCAGAGCCAGATCAAGCTGTTTATCCAGGAGAGGTCCTGCAATAGCATATCCCTGTTGATTTATAATACCAATAATTTTTTCCCATACCTTTGGTACAACGGGGGTTTTGGAAATTGGTTGCAGACCTCTGCCCGAGGTGCTCCATGGTGCCTTAATCATTATTTTTCCCCATCTGTCGAGTGCGGCTTTAATATCGTCACGTGTTGTACATATTCCCGGAATCGAAGAGGTATCCATCGTTATATTGGATGGTAAATGGGGCAGAATGGATTTCAGTATCTCCAGTGCAAATTTTTTGGAGAGTAGTTCACGCAGGGACGGTGTCCATTTGGAAACCGGAGATTTATGAAATTCGGAGGAACAGTATTTTTTTAAAGGTTCCAGAAAGTGATGAACAGCCGGACTCCATCCCCATGGTTTAAGCTGTCCCAGTGACTGCAAAGTGATTTTGTTGGAATTTAAAATGTCACTAATCAACAGGAAGCGGGGAAGATTTATGCCTATATTGCTTAGCGATTTAAGAAAATTTTCAGATGGAATTTTTTTCACAAGGATAATATCCTTTGAACCGGTCAGAAAAAGAGGCAGAGTACAAAGGTCTTCTTCCATTTTTTTTAGAAGATCATTAGGTTGCCATGATATATGTCCGTTAGCTACGGCATATTCGCATGTCGGATTGAACAGATAAATATCGGGTAATTTGTTTAGCTGCATGAAGGGAATTTTTTAATCAACCGAAAATAAATCAGAACGGAAATCCCTCTTCTAAATCTATCTCTTCCTGTTCGCCTTGATCGGGTTTTTCTGCGAATATTTGTTCGGCATTGCCATTGACATAAATAGCTTTGAATGGAGCATCAACGGGACATGCATGTTCGCAGGCGCCGCAACCAATGCAAATGGTATCATCTACTTCGGGTATAAGCAAGTTATCCTTGTACGGTACCATTATGACGGCTTTTGTGGGACAATGTTCCGAGCACGCCCCGCAGTCGGTGCCATCGGTATAAACTATACAATTCTGCTCGACAAAAATTGCTTTACCCATTTGAGTAAGCTGTTTATCTTCAAGAGAAAGAGGCAGAATCGCTTTAGTAGGACAAACATCACCGCATTTTGTACAGTCATAATTACAATAATTCGTCAGGTAGTCCATGTGAGGCTGCATAAAGCCGATTAGTCCGTATTCGGTAAGGGCAGGCTGTAAAACGCCTGTTGGACAAGCTGTTACGCATAAAGAGCATCCTGTGCATATTTTATTGAAACGTTCTATACTTCCTGCTCCGGGAGGAGCAACCGGATAGTCTTTCTTGTTGCGGATCAGATTTTTGTTGTTGTCTGGCATTTTGTTCTTTTTCAGAGCATAAATACGGTTGGCTGTCAGTAAAGCAAGTCCCGCCACCAGAAGCTTTCTGCGTTTATTATCATGCGATACACTTGTTTCAGATGACTTGTTAATATTAACCGGCTTAACGGGAGCGGATTTTTTTGCCGGTGACTTTGAAGTGGATCCTAATGAGAGGGCAGATTCAGGACAAATGTTAAGGCAGTTATAGCACATAACGCAACGGGAATGGTCTACTTGATAGTTTTTAATATCTATGCATTCGCTTTTGCAAACACTTGCGCATAAACCACAACGTGTACATTTACTACTGTCGAAATTAACTTTAAGAAGTGAAAAACGTGATACTTCACCAAGGAAGGTGCCTACCGGACAAATAGTATTGCAAAATAGACGTCCCCGCTTCCATGCAAAATATCCTATGCCGCCCAGAAGAGCAAATGATAATATTACAGGTAAAATATAAGGTTGCAAAAGTGTAAGATGATAAAAAAAGAAAACATTCAATTTCTGCATTAAAGGTACGAGAACCAGATTATTGCCCCATACTACCAAAGGTTTAAATAAATAGGTAAAAGAACGGCCGGCAATACTGTAAGGGTCCAGCCATGTAATAATCCAGCCACTACCAAAAATAATTGCCAGTATCATAATTGCCATGAAAGTATATCGTAATACCGGATAAGGCTTTTTAAACTTGAAGAAGTATTTTTTCTTTGACCGCCAGCGTGATATACGGTTAATGACATCCTGAAAAATTCCCAGGGGACAAATTATTGAACAATACAATCGTCCCGTAACCAATGTCAGTAAAAATACCAATATAAAACCTCCTGCCGTGATAAGAGAAAAAACAGTTATAAATTTAAGCAGGGAAGGAACAAACTGCAGGTAGAGGACAGAATTATGAATATTTGTTGGTACCCATTCGTAAATATCAATAAATAATAAAAATATTGCGGACAGCATTATTATAGCAATAATGACCCTGCCTTTTTTTAATAAAGAGTATAATGACATAATAATTTAAAATGGTTATAATTCATAAATCATGGTTCTTGTAAAATATTATCAAATGTCAGAATATCTAATCCTGATCAATTATAAATATCAATTTTCCGGAGTCTGTCAATAACCTTCGCTGACTGCGTTGTTATGGTTGCCTGCAAAATGGTCATTTTTAAAAAGTATTCAGTCATTGACTCATTAACGCAAGGATAAAAAAATCACATTTTTCGGTTTTCACAGGTCTCGTCCACTTACTTTATTAAGCCGTACCTCGTTCACCTTTTTATTTAGGATGACCTTCTTCATTTAATTTATTAAGAGAACCTTCTCCGCCTGATTTTTTCAGACAGGTTCATGTCAGCGAACTTTTTAAACAAACATTTTCTATTTAACCAATCAGATACAGAATCCGAATGTCAAACCATGATACGCTTTATTGAAAGCTGATCAAGATTCATATTTCCCAGTCCCATATCATTTGCGATCCGGATATGGTTAATGTCTTCGGGTTGTCTTCCAAACATCTTGGTGGCTGCTGCATCAATTGCAACAATGTCTTTACCTGCAAGAAGAGCTTTTAGATCAGCAACATCGGACACAGATACACCTCTCGGGCCATTCCGTGACAACATACGGTAGCCGTCAATAATATTCAGATCAGGCTTCCTGTAAGTGACGAAGTCGGCGATACACTGGCTCAAATCATTACTGTGATAATAGCGACGATCCCACACTACACCCATAAGATTTTTCATTGCAAGGGATACTATCGTTGAGTTGTGATTCTTAAGAATTGGAACATTAATAAACACGTCAGCATTTTGTAGTTCCCTGTGTATCTTGACGGTATTTAGCTTTTTCCCTCCAGGTACAGCTACCTCAGTATAAAATGATTCATCATTTCCCTGTACAACTTTAGCTCCTGCATTGCGGGAAAATTCTTCAATTTGGCTGTTGCTGTAACAGCGGTTCCATTGATCACATGTATGATCGAATACCACAACTTCGGAAGCACCTGCATCAAGACAACTTTTTATTATTTTAGCAATAAGTTGCGGATTTGTATTAGCTGCTCTTTCAGGGGGAGCATCCCAACCGATGTTCGGTTTTACTAATACTTTTTGTCCTGATTTGACAAATTTGTTCATGCCGCCCAGTGCTTCCATTGCTTTATCAAACATGTCAGGAGCTTCACCTCCACGTACAGCAACAAGGTCATATTGTCCCTGTTCTGCCGTCATACCTATCCCGCTTAGTCCCCCAAAACTGGGTCCCAATATACCCGCCAGGCCTAAACCTGCACTTTTTACTAAAAAATCTCTTCGCTTCATGGCTTTTTTTACTTTATATAATTTGAGTTTTAACCCTTATAAATTTATTGTTTTTTACAAATTTAAGAATAAATTTAAAAGCACAATAGGAGAATATAATAATTATCGTAGTGATAATGTAATAGTTAGCTGATAATATTTAACATTTGTTCGTATCATTAAATAATCTATAAATGTATATTATTTAATATATGGCTTGAGTTCTGTGAATTGCATATTTATAATATTTGTCAGCAATTTGTGAAATTATATGTCATTATATTATTTTTGATAATCTAATTATAATTCTAATAAAAAATAATTTATTAACATTAAGATGATTAAACAACAAAGAAACCGTCTGGTAATTTTTTCGGGACCTTCGTGCGTAGGTAAAAGTCCGCTCGTAAAGGCTTTTGCCAGGTTATATCCGGGAAAATACAGCCAATTAAAGCCTTTGGTACTTTATAACAGCCGCAGTGCTCGTCCCGGTGAGATTGATGGTGTAGATTATTATTTTCGTGCACGTCATGAGATAGAGACATTAAAAGATTTAGATGATTATGTGGTAATGGATGTAAGGGGCGATCTGCAGGCAATCAATATCAAGGAGCTTTTCGCTACCCTGGAAAAAAGCAGTGTGTTATTCGAAGGTAATCCTTTTATCGGGCGTATTTTACAAACACACCATGCTTTGAATGATCTGAACAGAGTGAGTATATTTATGACTCCTGTAACCCGTGACGAAATAATATACCTTAAGAACATCGAACCTGCAGTTTCGCTTCCGGATATCATTACAGATATAATGCGGCGAAAACTCCTTCGAAGAACACGCCGGCAAAAAGGAGAACTTTCACTAAATGACCTTGAGAACATAGAACGGCGTGCTAAGAGTGCTTTTTGCGAATTGCAGGATGCATCTCATTTTCATTATGTCATTCCCAATCATGACGGAGAAGACAGTGAAAACTGGGATTCGTTTTATTATCCTCTCGGCGATGCCCGGCGCTCGTTGCTTACATTTGTATCATTGCTTGAAGAAGGGAAATCGGCTAATGCAGAGCAGTGGGAGCCGGAACTTTGTTTTTCAAATAGTCATTAAATTTAAAGTACATGAGAGGGAAAATTATTACCAGTCTTTCAGATGGATATAGAATAATAAGAAGAGCTCTTAAAAAATTTGGGTCTGACCGCCCTGTTGAATTGGCGGGATTTACAGCTTATTTTGCAATTTTTTCCATGGTACCGATCATTATTATAATTATATCGGTCTTTGGTACACTAATGGGGGACATGGTTATTCGGGAGAGGTTGTTTGAAGAACTAAACTCACTTGTAGGACAGGAGAATACACGAATTCTGGAAAATGCCATTGAAAATTATGAAATATCAGAGAAAAGCAGGATAGGTACCATAATAGGAGCATTATTTTTTTTGTTTTCTGCTACAACGCTTTTTAGCATGATGCAAAGATCTTTTAATTATATATGGAGAATCAGGATTAAGTCCAATTTGAAAATGGGTTTGTTAAACCTGGCAAAAACAAGATTGTTATCATTTGGGATCATTTTAATATTGGGCCTTGTTTTGCTTATTTTTTTAATCGCGGATACAATAATTCTTTTGTTCAGAGATTTTTTGACTAATCAAATTGGGAATGAATTTATTATTATTGCCAGGGTGGCAAATATCCTTGTTCCGCTTGCAGTTGTTGCAACTGCTTGTACATTAATTTACCGCTTGATGCCTGATGTCCGGGTAAAGTGGAGAGCATGCTGGTTCGGAGGAATTTTTACTGCAATTTTGTTTGCAATCGGCCAGCTCGGAATAAATACGGCAATAGGCAACACCAATCTTGGAGAGGTATACGGTACTGCCAGTTCTTTTGTGATAATTCTTATCTGGATTTATTTTGCATCTATCATATTATATTTCGGGGCGGAACTAACCCTGCAGTATTCAAGGTTTTATAATCATGATAACAAACCCGCAAATTTCGCTGCTTTTTTCGAGATCAATAAATTATAGCAATTTGGGGGTAATTTTTAATTATATGCCTAAATAATTCATCAGTGCAAACTGCATCTCTTCAATTTCGCTATTGGTTGGTTCAGAACTTATAATAATTAAGCTGCATGCAAGTTGGGAAAGTTTCCAGTCGCGTCTTATTCCCGTTGTGTCGGAACGGTAAATGCAGGCAAAATGTTTTTGGATCGGTACATCCGTAAGTCTCAGTATTGCCAGTGCTTTTCGAACTGAGGCATCCAGATTGAAATCTTCAGACTGCATCAGTTCATGCAACAATTCGCTTGCATAATAGCAATAATTGAGATCATTCATCCTCGAAAGAAACATCTCAATCATCGGGTCTGTATAATTATATTCGTAATATTTTGCTATCATGGTTATTGTTTTTAGTTGTGACTGTAAACATTGTTTCTAAGCTCTTTTAATTTTTTAAACAGGTTTATTTCTTCCTGGCTCAGGTTTTTCGGGATAACTATATGTAACTGTACATACAGATCACCGTATTGTCCGGGTTTATTATAAACCGGCATACCCTTCCCCTTAAGCCGCAGCTTACTGCCATTTTGCGATCCTTTCGGAACCGGCACATTTAATTTACCTGCCAGAGTATTTATTTCCGTTTTTCCACCTAAAACCGCTGTATATAAATCGACATTCGTTTTTAATATTAGATTGTTGCCGTTAATTTTATACTGACTGTCAGGTTGCACTCTGATTTTAATGTAAATATCCCCACTCGGACCACCACCGGATCCCTGACCACCTTTTCCCTTAATACGAAGTTCCTGGCCGTCATATGTACCCGGTTTAATTGTTACCCGTAATTTATGACCATCCACATTTAATATTCTGGAGGTACCGTGGTAGGCTTCATACAGACTGATTTCCATTTTAGCCTGTAAATCCTGACCCTTTTGTGGGTGTTGCCGTCCTGAAAAACCGGATCGGGCACCTCCCCGTCCGCCGAAGAATGCGTTAAAGAAATCGGAAAAACCGCTACTGCCGCTAAAAATATCATCCATGTCGCCTTCAAAATGAAATGATCCGCCACCGGGCGCTCCTCCTCCAAATTGGGAAAAATCGAAGCCGCCTTCTGCACCAGCATGTTCATACTGTTTCCAGTTGGCGCCTAACTGATCGTATTTCTTTCTTTTTTCCGGATCCTTTAAAACCTCGTATGCTTCGCCAATTTCCTTAAAGCTTTCTTCCGCCTTTTTATCGCCCTTGTTTTTATCGGGATGATATTTTACCGCCAGCTTCCGGTATGCTTTTTTTATTTCATCCTGACTGGCATTTTTTGATACACCTAATATTTTATAATAGTCTTTATAATCCATATTTTATATGACGTAAATATTTTGATCAATTCTTTCAGTGCTTTTTGTATAATAAGTATACGAAATTTAACACGCAAATAATAAACCAATCCCGGATTTATTTTATTATTGTGTCAAAATGTCTATAACTATGAGAGCCTGTACATTAAGTTCGCCGATTTCGTTATGTTTGCCCTTATGATGGTCATTTATGATCAGCAAACTCCCATTCTTAGGTCTGTCAACGAACTTTTTAATCCAAACTATCGACTTTATTGACGGATTAATTAACTAACAGACGGTTGGTTTCTGTCATTTTGACTTTTGGGGAGATTGTAATATTTTGAATTAGTCTGATTCCGGTCATTACTGATAAAAGCTGAAAAGGACAGGAATAATTTGATAACAAAAGAAGAAAATCCGGCTGCATCCTATTGGATTACAGCCGGATTAGTGTAAGGTGAGGAGGTCTCTGGCGGATTCGAACCGCCGTCTACGGTTTTGCAGACCGCCGCCTAACCACTCGGCCAAGAGACCGTTTATTATAAAGGAGTGCAAATGTAA
>CAZTAL010000074.1:0-63911 GCA_964611525.1 uncultured Prolixibacteraceae bacterium | reverse complement strand
CCACCTTAATTGAAAATCATTCATGCAGTGCATCATCTCTCAGTAAGGTATTTGGAGTAGGAGTACGTAATTTTGAAAGATATGCCCAACGTCTTCGTGAAGGTGGGCCGGAAGCCTTTTTTAAGCCCAATGATAAACGAGGCCAATGTCATAAGATGACTTCCGATAAACTTCATGATGCCCAAGAATTTTTAGATATGGGTTATTCTCAAATGCAAACAGCACGCAAAATCAATGTACATGAAGCCTCTATTCGTTATCATATAAAGAAAGGTACATTAAAAAAAAAGAAATAACAACTTCTTCGTTAACAAGCATATCCGAACGCAACAACAGTGATCTGTTGGCCGGTGAGAGTATAGGGATTGCTGCTACTCGCTACGATGAGCGTATGCTTGCAGTAAAAGGCCAATTGGAAAAAACTCCGATAGAATTTTTGCTGAGCGAGGGTGTTGAATTTGGTGGAGTTCTGTTTTTACTACCCTCTCTTTTGGCAACCGGCCTGTTGAGTTACCGGAATCATTATGAACAATTATCTGGTTACTACGACTTAGATACAATTATTTTAACTCTGGCTTTTATGTATTTGTGCAGGATAAAAAATCCTGAACGATTAAAGCATATCAGTCCTGGAGAATTTGGCAAACTGCTTGGTTTGGACCGTATTCCCGAAGCGAGAAATTTACGATTTAAAATATCTGAAATTGTAGAACAAAAACGAGCAGGAAAGTGGAATCGGGAGCTTGCTGCCTCATGGGTTGAAGAGGAAGAAACAGCATTTTATTATATTGATGGCCATGTAAAAGTTTATAGCGGATATAAAGCTAATTTGGGTAAAAAACATGTTTCACGGCTAAAACTATGTTTACCTGGTATGACTGAGTTTTGGATTAACAACTCCGACGGATTACCATATTTCGTTGTAACTGGAGAAGTAAATGAGAAAATGCAAGAGATTATTTTAGATAAAATCCTTCCGGAATTACTTGAAAATGTTGCTATAAAAATTACTGATGAACAATTGAAAGCAGATCCTGATTTGCCAAGATTTACACTTGTTTTCGACCGGGAAATATCCAGTCCTGAATTTTTTGACAAATTGTGGTCAGAGTATCGGGTAGCAATATTAACATACAAAAAAAATGTAAAAGATAAATGGCCGGAAAGTGATTTTACAGAACATGAAATCAAGATAGATTCCAATAAAATTAAAATGGAACTTTGTGAAAAAAACATAAAATGGAATAATGTAAAATTACGAGAAGCAAGGAAAAAAAATAATAACTCTCATCAGACAAGTATCATAACAACCAACAAAAAATTAACACTTATTCTTATTGCAATAAAAATGTTTAGTCGTTGGGCTCAGGAAAATTTTTTCAAATATCTGCGTAGTGATTACGATCTTGATAGAATCGTTTATTATCTTGTTAATGAGATTGATAATGACTTCAAGGTAGTTAACCCACTCCACCGTAAACTGACTAACAAATTAAAAAAAACAAGAGAAAAAATTGCTCGCAGAAAAGCTAAGTTATATGAGCTTATTCATAAAAATTTAAACGATAATGCGAATAAAACAGAAAAGAATTTTATTGATCAGAGTAAGATAAAAGAAGAATTACAAGAATTTGAAGCCGAGGAAAAAGAACTTATCGAAAAACGGAACCAACATCCCTATAAGATAACAATAAAGGAGATGGAAGAAAAAGTGAGATACAATAAGCTTGATATTGAAAGCAAACTTTTTCAGAATATAATCAAGATGATTTGTTACAGGGCAGAAACAAGTTTCTCAATTTTACTCGCGGCAAATTATAAGAAAAAAATACATGAAATGAGAGCTTTGACTAAAAGTCTTATTAAAACAAAAGCTAATATAATACCCGACTATAAAAATGAAACTTTAACGGTAGAATTATACTCACTATCTAATCCCAGAGATAATAAAGCAGCAATAGAAATATGTCAAATTTTAAATGATAGTGAAACAAAATTTCCGGGAACAAATTTAAAATTAATCTATAAATTTGCGACAGATTAAACTACGATAAGTAAGGAGTTCTGAGTATAAAAACTAAAATTCTCTTATGTAACCTCTTTTTCTCAAGTTATTTTTTTGGGGCTATATTGGCCAATGATGAGGGGCTAATTAATAAATACTTTATGCCTTTTATAACTGATTGTAAAACAGATTTTTGAACGGCCAGACAAAAAAAAGGCAGCTTCTACAAGCTGCCTCAAAGCCATGAAAACAATTAAACAATGTTCAGAAAACTAGAAACAATTTATATTGTCATGATATCTTCTTCTTTTACTTTAACCAAGCTGTCAATTTTTTTGCTATAATCATCCGTCAATTTTTGAACTTCTTCTTCAGCATCTTTTTCCATATCTTCCGATAATCCTTCGTTTAGTAGTTTTTTAAAATTGTCATTTGCTTCTTTTCTAGCATTACGAATGCTGATTTTAGCAGTTTCACCTTCTTTGTTAACTTGTTTGACAAGCTGTTTTCTTCTTTCCTCAGTAAGTGCCGGAATATTGATACGGATAATTTCTCCGTTATTTTCAGGGTTGAATCCAAGATTGGCTGCCAGAATGGCTTTTTCTATTGCCGGTATTAATCCTTTTTCCCAAGGTTGAACAGCTAAAGTTTTGGCATCGGGAGTACTTATATTCGCCATCCTGTTAAGGGGTGTTAAAGTTCCGTAATATTCTGCTACAACTCCGTCAAGCATTGCAGGGGATGCTTTTCCCGCCCTGATATGCAATAGCTCCTTTTCAAGGTGGTTAATTGCTGCATCCATCTTTTCCTTGCAATATTCTATAATAAAATCTACTTCTTCTTGCATATGTTGAGCATATGTATTAAATATCGGAATAGGAACAAATATAAAAAAAATATAATTATACTAAAATTTTTTAGTTTATTTTTATCATCAAAGAATATTATATTGATATCTCCTGAATTAGTAAAACTTTTCTATATTCCCTGTTACAGCAATTTTTGTTGTTAATAAATTATAGTCCCGATATCATCACCCTTTATAATATTTTTAAGATTATCCTTTATATCCATATTGAAAACAATAACCTTAAGATTATTTTCTTCACACATGGTTGTTGCTGTTAAATCCATTATTCGCAGTTTTTGTTCATAAAGTTCATTAAAACTGATCTGATCGATTTTTTTTGAAATGGGGTCTTTTTCAGGATCTCCAGTATATACACCATCAACGCGAGTTCCTTTAAGCATAATATCTGCTTCTGTTTCAATTGCTCTAAGTACGCTGGCAGTATCGGTAGTGAAATAGGGATTACCTGTTCCTCCCGCTATTATAACGACTTCTCCATGATTCAATGCCATAACAGCTTTTTCTTTTGTATAATATTCCCCTACAGGTTCCATACGGATAGAAGTTAAAACTTTCGCTTTGATGTTAAATTTCTGAAGAACTGAACTTAATGCCAAACTATTTATTACTGTTGCCAGCATCCCCATCTGGTCACCTGTCACCCTGTCTGCAATCCGGGAACCTGACAATCCACGGAAAATATTGCCACCGCCGATTACAATTCCTATTTGAACACCCATTTGTGACACTTCAGAAATTTGCCTTACATATTCATTTAGTTTTTCTTCACCTATTCCATATTTTTGAAAACCTGATAAAGATTCACCACTTAATTTTAAAAGAATGCGTTTGTATTTGATCATTATTTACTATTAAATTTGAATGCCTTCTTGTTTGTACAACTTCAATCACAATTTATTTAATTTGTATTTCTGAATTACCGGCATTCCTTGGTTTTTAACACAATTTTATTTATCATAACACCTTTTATAACCATTTTATTAGTTTAATATCCTGGCGGTGGGGAAGGCCGTCGTTTTTAGGATAAATCCTGATGCCATAATTAAAGGTTCCCGGGTGTAACGGACTATAATTCAATTTGAATATACAAGTACTGTTTTCACTTTTTTCTGCTTCAAAATCAAGTCTCCTGATAATTCCGGGTATTTCATCGTCAACCTCAGTTACTATGAATTCTAAACCCACGTCATTTGAAGTCAACCCTTTCGTATCTATTTCTATTATAATAGGATATTCCTCACCTATCTTCATTACATTCTGCATCTCATCAGCAATTTCCATTCTTTTTAATTCAATATCATCCCATGCAGAATATATTTTATGTTTCCATGCTGCCAGTTCTTTTGCCCATTTAAAATTTTCATTTATGATGCTGCGGTAACGTTGCAGTTGGGGAATATAATACCGGTCGTGATAATCTTTCATCATCCTTCCTGTTGTGAAATGAGGAGCTACCAGAGCAATTGTGTTTTTAATATAACCTACCCATTCCACCGGCACATCTTCTTTATTCCGGTCATAAAAAGTTTTTATGATATCTTGTTCAAGTATATTGTAGATAGATTCAGCATCAAGTTCATCCTGGAAATCCTGCACATCGTATGATTTTTCGGCAGGTAATGCCCAGCCGGCATCTTTGCGATATCCTTCCACCCACCAGCCATCGAGTACCGAAAAATGTAATGTTCCGTTCATAATACCCTTTTGACCGCTAGTGCCTGATGCTTCAAGCGGACGGGTGGGGGTGTTAAGCCAGACGTCCACTCCCTGAAGCAATTTTTTAGCCAGGCTTATGTCATAATTTTGTACAAATAATATTTTCCCAATAAATTCAGGACGTTTAGATATTTCAACTATATATTTTATCAGTTCCTGACCTTCTTTATCTGCCGGATGTGCTTTTCCGGCAAATATAAATTGAACAGGGCAATCAGGATTATTAACTATTTTAGACAACCTGTCGAGGTTCCTGAAAAGAAGATATCCCCTTTTATATGTAGCAAACCTCCGGGCGAAGCCAATAGTAAGGGCATCGGGATTAAGTTTCTGCTTTACCTCTGTGATCAATTTAGGATTTTCATTACGTTTGATCCAGTTGTCAGAGAGCCGTTCTTTAAAATAACTGATCATTTTAGATCTGAGTGTTTTACGCAACTCCCATATTTTTTCGTCCGGAACCTGGTAGATATGGTCCCAGACTTCATAGTCAAGTTGGTTGTCAGGGAATTTTTCGCCAAAATATTTTTTAAATAATTCTTTCCATTCAAGGGCTGTCCATGAGGAATAATGCACACCATTTGTAACATAACCAATTTCCAGTTCCTCTTCGAGATATCCTTTGTATAGGGATTTCAGAACGGATTTTGTAACTTCTCCGTGAAGTTTGCTCACTCCGTTTATGCCCTGAGAAAGATTGCAGGCAAGGTAACTCATGTTAAAATGGTCTTCTACCAAATCTGCTTTTCCAAGCATGTCGAATTCTTCCCAGTCAATAGCAAGTCTGGCTGGAAATGTTCCCATGTAATTTTTAAACAGGTCATTATGGAATGAATCATGTCCGGCAGGAACCGGAGTATGGGTTGTAAAAACAGTAGATGTCCTGACTACTTCTTTGGCTTCCGCATAATTTAATCCGTGTTTTTCTATCAGATTAGCCATGCGTTCCAGTCCGATAAAGGCTGAATGACCTTCATTGCAATGATAAATATCAGGATTATAACCCAGTTTTTCCAATGCCCTTATACCACCTATACCGAGAATTATTTCCTGTTTAAGGCGATTTTCCTTGTTTCCACCGTAAAGGTGGTGTGTGATAGAACGGTCATGATCCGTATTTTCAGGCACATCGGTGTTAAGTAAGTATAGTTTAACAGAGCCAATGTTTACCTGTATAATATTGACAATTACCTGGCGTCCGGGAAATTTAACTTCAACTTTTATCCATTCCCCGTTTTCATCCAGCACCGGCTGAACAGGTATTTTTGAGAAATCCTGGTATTCATAATTAGCCATTTGTTCACCGTGAAGATTAAGTATCTGCTTAAAGTAGCCATACCGGTAAAGCAGTCCCACACCGATCATATTTACTTTCATATCACTGGCTTCTTTAAGGTAATCACCGGCAAGTATTCCAAGACCGCCTGAGTATATTTTTAAAGAATTATGAAGACCGTACTCCATGCTGAAATATGCAATTTGAGGAGAACCATGATCTTTTCTTTCATCCATATACTGTCTGAATTGTTGATGAATTTTGTTCATCTCAGACAAAAAATATGAATCATTTTCAAGTTCCCGGAAACGTTTAAAGCTTAATTCTCCCAGCATGGCAACAGGATTTTCAGCATGCTCTTTCCAAAGGTCCTCGTCAATATATTTAAAAAGGGAACACGCTTGTGTGTTCCATGACCACCATAAATTTTTTGAGATCTCATTCAAAGGCGCCAGACTTTCCGGCAGATAGGATTCGACAATAATTTTTTTCCAAACAGGTTCCTGTCTGTCTTGCTTATTAATTTTTTTCTTTTTTTCTTTTTCCATGAATAAATTTTTTTATCACCTTAAGGGGAGCAAAATAAAAAGGATTTTATTTTTTTATAGTTTTTTTTGATGTTTTTTTTGAGATTTTGATTTTTTTAGTTGAATTAATTCAGCTTCCATTTTTTTTATCTTTTTCTCATTTTCTTCAATAAGTTTATTAAGTGAGGCAATTTTTTGTTCCGGTTTTAGCTCACCTGTGTCCTCATTTAGTCTGTAAACAAAATCGCTTAGAACATTCATATAATTTATAAAAGCTTCATAGGGAGAATCAAAAGGATTAAAATAGGCGTGATTTTTTTCACCTGAAAATAATTTGGTAGACATATAGTAAAAATGGTCACTTGTCTGTAGGTAATTCCATTCCCTGATTAATTTTTCATTGTTGCAGCTTGTCATCCGCGGACTTATATTATAAAGTTTTTCAAAAGCTTCTTTTTGCATTTCATTGCCAAGCCATGCTGTCAGATCACGCTCTTCGTCAGCCCATGATATGGGATGAGGAACATTTACTATTGACATAGGCTGCATCTCTTTCATTATTTCTGAGGGTGTCGCAAATTGCAGGTTTTTATCCGCTACTATCTTTTTTATCAGATTTTCCATAAAATCAAATATTCCACTCTCCTTTGGCTGACGACCTCCTATGGATTCATAGCTCATAAATAAGTTGATTATTTCCTCACGTGGATTAAGATCATTAAGCCATGAGATAAATTTTTCTGCTGTTAAGGGGTATTCCGACCAATTTGAATTTGAAAACCGGAATGCTATATCATCACTTAGCTGGAAGTTGCGCATAAGAATTTTCAGTCTGGGATTAACAGCATTTACATAGAGAAAATTGGGACTTTTCCATCCCAGCACGTGTTTGGCTCCTTCGGTAAGCATCCCTTTATAGCCCATATTGTATATTTGGACACCAATATCGTCGGAATAGATCATTTCTGTGTTCCTGAAGACCTGAGGCTTCTGGCCGAAAAGATCTGAAATACGATTTTCGTGTAATATAACCTGTTTTTCAAAAGTAGGTTTATCTTTTAAGGATGCAAGGGAATGGCACCATGTTTCTGATAAAAATTCGATGCAGCCTGTTTTAGCAAGTTCCTGAAAAGATTTGATAATCTGAGGCGCGTAAAGTTCAAATTGATCAAGTGCCATTCCTGAAATAGAGAATGACGCTTTAAATTTGCTTTTCATTTGTTCGGCCAGTTTTATAAGCAATTTGTTGGCAGGGAGGTAACTTTTTTCAGCCAGATCCCTGATTGTTTTTTCATTGGTATAGTCATCGTAATAATAATGATTGTTACCTATGTCAAAAAACCGGTACCGGCGATGCTTCAAAGGTTGATGCACGTGGAAAAATAAGCAGATCGATTTCATGTTTGTCTTATGTATTTAATGCTTTGAAATTCATATTTTCATATCCTCACATCTTTTGTTATTAAGAACAATTTTTTGTATTTATATTTTTCGAAGAATACTCAATTTTTAACAAGCTCTTATATATTTTCCGGACTTTTTTTGCAGCCAGGTTCCATTTAAAGGCTCCTACTTCTTTTTTACCTGAGTTTCTAAGATATATCGAAAGAGCCGGATAATTGAGCAGTCCGTAAATTGAATCGGCTATTGCAAATGTATCCCAGAAGTCTACTTTTACAGCATTGCTCAATATTTCTGAAACTCCTGACTGGTTAGAAATAATTACAGGAATACCGGTCTGAACAGCTTCTAATGGGACAATTCCGAAAGGCTCAGAAACAGAGGGCATTACAAGAACGTCTGTCATTTGTAGCATTTGATATACTTCATTTTCCTTCAGAAAACCGGTAAAATGGAATTTATCAGTTATCCCCAGGTGTGCTACCCGCGTAACCATTTCATTCATTTTATCGCCACTACCTGCCATTATAAATCTTACATTACTTATTTTTTTCAGTACAAGATAGGCTGCCTCAATAAAATATTCCGGTCCTTTTTGCATGGTAATCCGCCCCAGAAAGCTAACAACCTTTTCCTTTACCCCTTTTTTTATTTTTAATTGTTGTTTTTTTGGTAATGGTTCCACGGCATTATAGACAGTTGTAATTTTCCGGGCAGGAATGCCATATTTATCAATGATAGTCTGCCCGGTATAGTTACTTACAGCAATTATTTTATCAGCAACTTCCATTCCTTCACGTTCAACAGAATAAACGACAGGATTTACATTTCCTCCGCTACGGTCAAACTCAGTTGCATGAACGTGAACTACCAAAGGTTTATCTGAGATTTTTTTTGCTGCAATTCCTGCAGGATAAGCTAGCCAGTCGTGTGTATGTATTATATCGAAAGTATTTTCCCTGGCAATTATTTCAGCTATAAGTGCATAGTTTTTTATTTCTTCAAGCAGACCGGGTCCGTATGTTCCGCTGAAGCTGATCTTGAATTCTTCATCTGTTTTAACGAAACGGGTATTTTCAGTTCGCACCTTATTTTTATGATTCCAGAATTCTTTTTCACTGACATATGGAATAATTTCTGATGCCACTTCGAGCAATTCCATTATTTTTTTTTCTTCCCCTAATACTATTTTTTTTCTTGCAACGGGAATTTTATCTGCACTGATAAGTTTAATATCAGACTGATTCTCATCTCCAAATGATTTAGGTACAACAAATAATAAATCTATATCATTGAGTTCGGCAAGCCCCTTGGTGAGACCGTAACATGCGGTACCCAGCCCACCAGAAATATGTGGTGGAAACTCCCATCCAAACATCAATACTCTCATTTTTATTTATAATTAAGGATTAAATCAAGGGCATATAATACACCCGCTACATTCCATGCCTGGGAAAGGGCTCCTTTAGCTTTATGTGGAGGATCCCCCTCATACATCTCCGAAAGGGTTCCCACACAGTGTTCGGTCATTTCTTCTTCAAAGATATCCATCAACTGCTTTAGGAAAGTTAGTCCCCCCTTGTTATGTACCTGAAGATAAGCTTCAACGAAAAACTGCATCAGCCAGGGATAGACAGCCCCCTGGTGGACAGAAGCTTCACGTTCATCATGATTACCTTTAATAAAACCTTTATAGTTTAAATGATCCGGAGAAAGAGTTCGCAGTCCCCGTTTCGTTAATAATTTTTGTTTTGCAACACTTAAAATACGTTTTTTCTGTTCCAAAGACAGAGGTGAGTATTTCATTGCTGCTGCTATAATCATATTGGGACGCACAGACCAGTCAGCTATGCCATTCTTTACAACATCAGCCAAATTATCGTGACCTTCGTTACAAAATGTTTGTAAAAAAGCATTACCAACTTTTTTCCTCATGTCCGCCCAATGATGAACAAATTTTTTATCCTTTATCAGTTCTGCCATTTCCAAAGCAAATGAAATCGCATTATACCAAAGGGCGTTTACCTCAACGGCCAGTCCTGACCTTTGTATTACAGGCTTACCGTTAACGTAAGAATCCATCCATGTCAGGGCAGTATTTTCTTTTTCAGCATAAATCAATCCTTCTTTTGTTGTTCCTATATATCCCGGTAAAGATTTTTTATAGGAATTCAGTATTTTTTTTACAGTACTGCAGTAGTTAAGCCAGAATCCTCTGGGTGACCTTTTTGTTTTTATATATTGCTGTATGGCCCATATGAACCAAAGGGGAGCATCAGCCGAATGATATTCCTGTTTTGCTGAATAAATATTATCAGGGAAAAGGCCGTTGTTTAAATGAAGCTTGCAAGTATTGAGAACCTCTGAATACAATGAGTTGTTATTCGTGGCTAATGCAAGTCCGGGCAGTGAAATAAAAGATTGGCGTGTAATACTGTCATACCATGGAAATCCTGCAATAATGCTTGTCTCATTTTTTTTCCGGAATATAAATTGTTTCCCTGCGTTTACGAGAGAACTGGTAAATGTGAACCGATTTGTTTGTTTATTAAGTTCATTGGTGAACTTCTGTTTTAAGGAGGACAGAGGAGCATTTTCCGTGCCGGCAGAAAATATTATGCTTTCCCCGGGTTCGGCAGAAAGTTCAAAGTAGCCTGGCATGAACAGGTCTTCCAGATATTCATAACCTCTTCTTAGTTCTTTTACATATTCGATATTATAATACCAGTCGGGTACCGGTATATATTCCACATCCTTGCTAAATTGCATGAAAAAGTCGGGATACCCTTCATAGAGCCTGATACTGATGCCGTTTATAATAGAATTATACTTACGGTTAATAAAGAGGTTAGCTTTGCTTAGACTGTGAATGTTTCTGAATGCCAGAAAAGGTCTGAACCTGAAAATAATATTTTCCGGAGCATTGTCTAGTGTATATCTTATTAGTATCTGCTGTTTTTTTTCAACAAGCAATCTTTCTATAGTAACAACTACCTCTCCAATCCTGTATGTGATTACAGGTACCTGACCAAACTCAATATCCCTCAGGTATTTATGTCCTTTTGGATCGTAAAAGCCCCCTTTATATCTGTGTATCCCAAGGTTGATCTCTTCTTCTTTATTAATGACGGAAATATCAAGAGAAGATAATAACAAATGTTTTTCATCACCGAAATTACTCAGGGGACAAACCAGCAATCCATGATATTTACGTGTATTGCAGCCATTAAGTGTGGTGCTGTAATAGCAGCCTGACATGTTAGACCTTAAAAGCTCACGATTAAGGGAATATCCGAGGTTGATTAACTGACTTTTATCGAATTTCAGGTAGCTCATAATTTACTGTTAACTATTTTATAACTTCCTCTATTTCAATTATTTGACTGAAAAAATATTTTTCTTCTTCAGTTACATTAATATACGGAAATTTTTGTTGAAATACAACCAATGCTTTCTGTCTGTTTTTGAGAAAATTCAGGTATTCTTTTGTATATTTATTAAATGGTTTATGGTTTACGGAGTCTACTATTTTTTTTATTTCTGCCGATATTCGGTTACTTTCATCATCTATCATACAGTACTGAAAAATATCCCATATATGGTTTATTGCAGACTCCGAAAGGTGTATCATATCTTCACTATAGAACCTGTAATCACGTAATTCGTCCATAATGATTTCATAACTTGGGAAATAGGCACAAAGTTTTGCACCTAAGTTGTTTACTATGCCATCGACTGCCAAAATAAGAGATGCCTTGCTCCTTTGATTTTCTATTGCTCCGTCTCTCCAATGCCGGATGGGACTGACAGTAAAAATTACTTTTAAGCGGGGATTTTGTGCCCATATTTCGGGCAGTAGCTGTTGGTATTCTTCAATGATTTGTCCTGGTTCGAGCCGGTATCGTTTAAACTCTTTTTCCGGTATTTTATGACAGTTAGATACTATTTGTCCGGTGGATTTGTATTCATATACCCGGGAGGTTCCAAAAGTCAGGAACAGGAATTCTGCGTTTTGCAGAAAATCTGCTGAAAAAGATATGCGATTATTTATTTTTTCAAGTGTTTTTATATGGTCAGGAGAAGAAAAACGGCTGTGGTGATAAAAACTATGCCATAATCCCCCGTGCACGATCAGGTCACTTTTTGTAAATTTTTTTCTTTCTAAAAGGAAACGAAGGCCGAGGGCAACAGAAAGCGGATTATAAAGAATCCCGAACGGATTGATATCCACAGGGTATTTAAGGATTTCCATTTTGCCGCCTATATTTTCTGTGAAGCATGAACCCATGAAAAGATTATGTTTACGGTAACCTGT
Organism: uncultured Prolixibacteraceae bacterium; assembly: GCA_964611525.1. Taxonomy (GTDB): domain Bacteria; phylum Bacteroidota; class Bacteroidia; order Bacteroidales; family Prolixibacteraceae; genus JAAYJR01. Next base: position 51,800 of record CAZTAL010000074.1, on the reverse strand, counting down.
TTCCCACATGAAATTGGGGACTTCTACAACTGTTTGAAATTTGGATTTCATGCTATTTTATTTTTGGGATATCGATTTTTTTCATTACCAGTGCTGTGCGTGCCGGCAGGTAAAGTTTCAGGTAATGCTGACTGGCCATGTTATTACCGCTTGGTATTGTATAATATGATATATCTTCGTCCACCAGACCATTCCCGCCAAAGATTGGTGAGTCGGTATTAAGAACTATTTTATACTTACCGGATCCCAGAGGAATCCCGTAACCGGTAAAAGAATTCACCGGATTGAAATTGAATACGAACAGGAAGAGTCCCCTGTGATAAGCCAGCACTTTGTCAGGTTGATTTTCCATAACCAGGTCGACTGAGGGGATTGTAAGCAATTTATTGCTACTTATTAGCTTTATCATTTCCTTGTCGAAATCGTATAGCCAGTGAAATTTAAGTTCAGGGTCATCCGCTATGCTCCAGATACGCCGGCAATACTTAAATGACCATCTATTGCCTTCTCTCGGAAAATCAATCCATTCAGGATGGCCAAACTCATTGCCCATAAAATTCAGATAGGCTCCTCCTGCTGTTGTCGCAGTGATCAGCCGTATCATTTTATGTAACGCAATGCCCCTGTCAACTGTCAGGTTAGGTTGGTCCTTACGCATACTGAAATACATTTCTTTATCAATAAGTCGGAAAATTATTGTTTTATCACCAACTAATGCCTGATCGTGGGATTCAGCATAGTTCACAACCTTTTCCTCAAGCCTTTTAGAAGTAAGGTTATAAAAAATATCTCCTACATTCCAGTCTTCGTCTTTTTTCTCTTTAATTATTTTGATCCAGTAGTCGGGAACACCCATAGCCATACGATAGTCGAATCCAAGTCCTCCATTTTCATCAGGCACTCCAAGACCCGGCATGCCGCTCATATCTTCGGCTATAGAAATAGAATGCGGATTAACCTCTTTCATGAGTTTGTTGGTTAATACAAAATAAGCTGTTGCCTCTTCGTCGACATTTTCTCCAAAATAGTCGTTATAATTAGTGAAAGTCTTTCCCAGTCCATGATCAAAATATAACATACTTGTAACTCCGTCGAACCGGAATCCGTCGAACCGGAACTCCTCCAGCCAGAATTTAATATTGGAAAGCAGAAAATGGAGTACTTCATTTTTACCATAATTGAAGCAGTATGAATCCCATGCCGGATGCACACCTTTTCCCCCTTCGTGAAAGAATTGATAGTGGGTGCCATCGTATTTTCCCAGTCCCTCCACTTCGTTTTTTACTGTATGTGAATGCACTATGTCCATGATAACCGCCATGCCCATTCCATGAGCTTCATCTATCAGTCGTTTAAGGTCATCAGGTGTACCAAACCTTGATGAAGGAGCAAAAAAGCTGGAAACATGATAGCCAAAGCTGCCGTAATACGGATGTTCAGGTATGGCCATAAGTTGTACTGTATTATATCCGTTAGATTTAATACGGGGAAGCATGTTTTTTCTGAACTCATCATAAGTATGCACCCGCTCTTCTTCTCCTGCCATACCTACATGTGCTTCGTAGATCAGGGGTGGTTCAGCAGGACGATGGAAATTATTATTTTTCCATTGGTAGGGCCGGTCGGGATGCCATACACTTGCATTAAAAATTTTGCTCTCCGGATCCTGTATCACATATTGTGCCCATGCAGGTATACGCTTGCCCCAATCAACTGCCCAGTGCATCGACAGAGCATATAGATCTCCATGATGTATGGTGTTTTCTTTTATATGAAGTTCCCATATCCCGTTTTCAACGTATTTGAATGCATAGTTTTTTTGTTCTTCCCATTCGTTGAATATCCCTATCAGATAAATATGCGTAGCATTTGGAGCCCATTCCCTTATTATCCATCCGTCACCGGTTTTATGTAACCCAAAGTATAAATACCCGCTGGCAAAATCGTAAAGGGATTTCCCATTTGTAAGATCTTTCTCTTTTTGATTGGCTGCATTAATACGTTTTAAGATAACATCTGTGAATGGCTCGAGCCAAGGATCGTCTTTTATTAGTATTGGAATTTGCTTTGTCATTTCTTTTTGAATATATTTTTGATAGCCTGCCATAAATTCTTTTTTTCTTTTTGTTTCTTTGGCTCCTGTATTTCCCGAAGTTTTTCTTCTTTACTTTTTCCTGCAAACAGGCGGTCGAGCAGGTTATCCTTCTTATCTATTTCCAGCATTTCCTTATATGGTGGTATGTTTAGGTCAGCCAGCAACTGTTCGTTCATTTCAGGGAAACGTGTATATTGAAATTGTTTATAATGTGGGTCTCTATATAGCTTATAATAAAATTTTCCCACAATGGGTAATGCCATATATGATCCTTGTCCGTAAGTTATTGTTCTGAAATGTATTCCCCTGTCTTCGCCTCCCACCCAGCATCCTGCAATAAGATGCGGAGTGATTCCTACGAACCAGCCATCGGATTGATTCTGGGTTGTTCCTGTTTTCCCTGCAAAATCGCCCGGTATTTTATAGACAGATCGTATTTTTTTCCCGGTGCCTTCGTTAATGGCGGTTTCCATCATGTGTCTGATAACTTTACAGTTTACCGGATCAATATCTGTTGGTCGTGCCGGTGGTGTAGCAAATTCTTCAAGAACATCCCCATTCTTGTCTGAAATAGAAAGCAGATAATAGGGAACAACTCTTTTTCCGCCGTTAATTATAGTTGCATAAGCAAAAAGCATTTCTTTTAAACTTATTGATGCTACACCCAGAGCTAGTGATGGAACTTCAGGAAGATCAGACCTTATTCCCAACTGGCGGACTTTTTCAATTGCATTATCGATACCCGTTTTCATTAATATATCCACCGAAATGGTATTAATAGATTGTGCAAGAGCCCCTTCCATTGTGTAATAACCTGTATAATCGTCATGTGAGTTTGTTGGCGACCAGTTCTGGTATTTTTCATATACTTTTCTTTTATTAGGGTAATAATCAAAAGGACTAATACCGTTTTCCAGTGCAGCAAGATAAATAAAAGGTTTGAAAGTAGAACCTGTTTGCCTTTTGGAAAGAACATGGTCGTATTTAAAAAATCTGAAATCTATGCCTCCTACCCATGCTTTTAATTCTCCTGAGGCGGGGTCTATAGCTAAAAATCCGGCATTCAGGAATTTCAGGTAATGTTTCACGGAATCCAAAGGCGTTGTTTCCACTTCTTTGAAGCCATTCCATGTAAATAACCGTGTTTTAATTTTTTTATTGAATGCAGCTTTTATCTGTTCCTCCGAATACCCTGATTCAACCATTTTTTTGTATCGGTCGGTTCGCTGGACTGCCCTGTTTAATATGTCGGCGTTTCGTCCCCATGGTTCTGAGTTTTTCCAATGGTTATCAAAGACCCTTTGTAGATTTTTCATATATTCCGAAACCGATTGACGCGCAAAATACTGATAGTCGTAATGAATTGTTGTCTCTATTTTTAATCCGTCGGTATATAAATTATAAGGTTCTCCGCTTTCTTTCATATTACTGGCGCACCAATCCAGTAATTCAGGCTTAATTATTTCCAGAAAGTATGGAGCAGGGCCTTCATTATATGAAATTTTGCGGTAATGAATTTCAAGAGGTTTATTAGTAAAATGGTTACCTTCTTCAGCAGTCAGGAAATTATTTTTCACCATCTGTGTAATTACAATATTACGGCGCTCTTTGGATTTTTCCGGATTAATACGTGGATTATATCTGTTATTTGCCTTTAACATGCCTATCAGAACTGCTGCTTCATCTACCGTAAGTTGCAGAGGGCTTTTGCTAAAATAGCGTTCTGCTGCTAACTCTATTCCAAAAATATTTTCACCGAAGGGCACAGTGTTCAGATAGAGGGTAAGTATCTCTTCTTTACTGTAGATACGTTCAAGCCGGTAGGCAATGATAGCTTCCCGTAATTTGTTGACGGGTAGTGAAATAACACCTAAATCATTTCTGGGAAAAAGGTTTTTTGCAATTTGCTGGCTCAGGGTGCTTCCACCTCCTGCGCTGCGGTCATGGAGCAGGATAGTTTTAAATAATACTCTTAGTAGAGCTATCTCATCTATTCCCCTGTGTTCGTAAAAACGGGAATCTTCAGTAGCAATTAATGCATTTATGACATTAGGTGATATTTCATCGAAATTAACATTACTCCGATTTTCGACATAATAGCGTCCGAGAAGTTTTCCATCTGATGAAAAAACTTCTGAAGCCTGGGGATTAATTATTTCATTCAATTGACGGGAGGAGGGAACGTGACCGGTGAACCCGAGGTAAACTGCAATAAAAAAAATGGAAAAAAGTATTATGCCGGCAGTAAATGCTTTTACCAGAAATAGTATAACCTTTTTCCCGGTGATTTGTGATTGCTTTTTGCTGCCTTTTTTTTGTGGCTTTCTCTTTTTTATTGTTTTTTGTTTTGATTTCCCGCCTGACATTTTTTATGCAAAATTAAATAATACCTAAAAATCTAAATTTCTTTTCAGTCCGTGAAAGCCTGTACGTTTAACTGCTGAATTTTTAAATATCTTGTTGAAGAGTGATTTATCCATGTGATACCATTCATCACTGCTAAGGTTTAGTAATTCAAGGGATGGTTTTAGTTTGGGTTCATCATGTGGGGTCAATTTTAAATTCCATGGACATACATCCTGGCAGATGTCACAACCGAATACCCGATTTCTAAATTGTCCTTTCAGGCTTTCATCAAGTTCGCCCTTAACCTCGATTGTCTGGTAAGAGATACATTTACGTGCATCTATAACCCTGTCGGCTACTATTGCTTTAGTGGGACAGGCATCTATGCACTTTGTGCAGTTTCCGCAGTGATCGGCAACCAATTTGGGAGTATCATAAGGTAACTCACTATCAATGATAAGTTCGCCTATAAAAAAGAAACTACCGTGTTTCAATGAGATAAGATTACTGTTTTTCCCTATCCAGCCCAATCCTGCCCGGCGAGCCCATGCACGCTCCAAAACAGGAGCGGAATCCACGAATGGCCGCCCCTGACAAGGTCCTATTTCCTCACGGATAAAATGTAACAGTTTTATTAATTTCTTTTTTATTACATAATGATAATCTTTTCCATAAGCATATTTTGAAATTACCGGAGCTTTGGGGTCACTTCGTGTCTCATTAGTAAAGTAATTATGAAGTACAATAAGGATTGATTTTGCGTTGTCGACGAGTAGTCGCGGATCAAACCTTTTATCAATATTTCTTGCCATATATTCCATCTCTCCATGCATTCCGGCGTTAAGCCATGACTCAAATCGTTCCGCTTCTTCTGAGAGGAAGGTTACAGGCAGGATAGCACATTCCATAAAGCCCAGCGACTTAGCTTGTGATTTTATCTTTTTTGATACTTCAATTGTTTTGCGCATTGCCTCGTATTATTACCCTTAGGACAGGAGTATTGCATGGTCAGAAAAATCCGAGTTCCAGCCTTGCCTCCTCGCTCATCATGGATTTATCCCAAGGGGGATCGAAAGTTAGATCAACTTTTACATTTTTTATTCCTTTCACGGATTGTGCAGCTTTTTTGACTTCATTAACCAGGACATCAGCCAGTGGACAACCTGGAGCAGTGAGTGTCATTATAATATTCACATTACTTTTTTTATCTACATTTACATTATAGATCAGTCCCAGATCATATATATTTACGGGAATCTCGGGATCGTATACTCCTTTTAGTTTTTTAATTATTGAGTCAGTTTTTTTGTCCATATTACTTGCCTCCATCGTCTTCCATTTTTTTATATGCAACAGCATAAAGCCTTATTTGTTTAATCATAGCTATTAATCCGTTAGACCTTGTAGGTGACAGATGACTTTTAAGTCCCAAATCCTCAATAAAATGCAGGTTACCGTCGAGAATTTCCATAGGTGTATGACCGGAAAATACCCGTAATAGCAAAGCTGCCAGACCTTTAACTATAACTGCATCACTATCAGCCTGAAAATAGATCAGCCCATCCTTTTTTTCTGCCGACAGCCAGACCCTGGATTGACATCCTTTTATCAGATTCTGATCGGTTTTAAGTTTTGGATCAAATTTTTCAAGTTCATTTCCCAATTCAATAAGGTAACCATATTTATCCATCCAGTCATCAAAGACTGAAAATTCTTCAATAATATTTTGCTGGGTTTCTTCTATAGTCATATTAATAAATTCTATTTTAGCATTTTTATTGCTTTTAATAAAGACTCAATAAACTGGTCTATTTCTTCCCTTGTATTATATAGTCCAAATGAAGATCTTATTGTTCCGGGTATATCATAATGTTCCATTACAGGGTCAGCACAATGATGACCGGTGCGGACAGCTATTCCCATATGGTCAAGTAGCATTCCCAAGTCGTAAGGATGAATGCCATCAATATTAAAAGATATTACTCCTGTTTTCTGAGGTGCCTCACCATAAATTTTAAGGCCTTCAATCTCCTTTAATTGTTTGGTAGCATAAATAAGTAAGTCCTGCTCCCACCTGATTATATTATCAAAGCCGGTTTCGAGCAGCAGATCAATTGCAGCCCCAAAAGATATAACACTTGTAATATTTGGGGTTCCTGCTTCAAATTTATATGGTATTTCGGTAAATGTTGTTTTGTTAAAAGTAACTTGTGAGATCATTTCTCCACCGCCCTGATAAGGTGGCATTAATTCCAGCCATTTCTTTTTGCCGTATAACACTCCTACACCGTTAGGTCCATACATTTTATGAGCTGAAAATGCATAGAAGTCGGCATCGAGTGACTGTATATCAACCGATAAATGTTGTACTGCCTGGGCACCGTCAACAAAAACCGGTACGTTTTTATTATGTGCAGTTTCTATTATTTCGGCAATTGGATTAATCGTTCCCAATACATTGGAGACATGAGTTACAGCAATAAGTTTTGTTTTTGTAGTAATCAGTTCATGTAGTGTCCCTGTCTGGAGTTCTCCTGTATCATAAAATGGCAGCTTGACAATTTTGGCACCTTTTTTAATTGCCAGTAACTGCCAGGGAACAAAATTTGAGTGGTGTTCCATTTCCGAAATAATAATTTCATCACCTGCTTTCAGGAATTGCTCTCCGAATGATGAAGCCGTCAGATTTACACTTTCCGTCGTACTTTTGGTAAAGATAATTTCTTTTCTTGTTTCGGCATTAATAAGTTTCTGAATTTTATCTCTTACAGCTTCAAACTCTTCTGTAGCTTTATCCGCCATAAAGTGTGCCCCACGGTGTATGTTGCCATAAAAATCACTATGAAGTTTTCTTTCCGCCTCCAATACATGGATGGGTTTTTGAGTAGAGGCTGCATTGTCGAGATATACCAGTGGCTTGTTATATACCTTTTGCTTCAGTACAGGGAAGTAACTCCGTATTTTATTAATATCAAAATTCATTTTATCTAACATTCACAATTATATGCACACTCATGGCATTTGGCCAATTCTCCTCTCAGTCTCCGCTCTACCAGTTCATCAATACGTTTTCTCAGGGGCAGAATCTTTATTTCCTGAATGACTTCATGGGTAAAAGCATTCATCATCATTAGACGTGCCTGTTTTTCATCTATTCCACGTGCCCTTAGATAGAATAATGCTTCCTTGTCAATTTGTCCTACTGTTGCACCATGACTGCATTTAACATCATCTGCATCTATTATCAGTTGAGGTTTTGTTTGCATAGTAGCCGTATCTGTCAGAAGCAAATTGTTGTTGCGTTGAAAAGCATTGGTTTTTTGGGCATCACGCAAAACATTTATCAGTCCGGTAAAAGCTCCTGTAGATTCATCATCAAGTACATTTTTATAAACCTGGTTGCTCCGGCATTCAGGTTTTGCATGTACTACACTCGTAAAGTTGTCGATATGTTGTTTACGGTCGATGAATGACATCCCAAATAGATTAGCCTCGGCATTTTTTCCATCCAGCACAATAAACAGATTATTACGAATGAATCCTCCGTGTAGAGAAGAATTTACTGTAGTCACTTTTGAATCCCTTTGCTGGTTAATAAAAACAGAGTGAAGACTTATAGAGTTGTTATGCTGATTCTGTAATGAATAATATTCAAGTGAAGCATTCGGGCCGACTATTATTTCGGTGACTGAATTGCTGAGATATGAATTTAAATTCAGCGTATGATCACAGGAGATTATTTTAACATCAGCTCCTTCGTCGATATATATATAATTACGCTGCGTAGTGAATGCAGCTTTTTCTGACCGCAAAAAATTGATTATCTGGAATGGTTTTTTGACGAAGGTATTTTTTGGTATGAACATAAAAAATCCATCTTTTGCGAAGGCGGTATTAAGAGCAACCAGCGGGTCTTCTTCTGTCTTTGCCAACTGACCGTAATATTTAAGTAATTCCGGCTTATTATGAGCGATTTTGTCGAGACTATCCATGACCAAGCCGTCGGGCAGTACTCCGTCAGGTTTGTTTTCGTTGTAAAACCAGCCGTTTATATTAAATATCAGATGTGTATCCAACTGAGGCACATCGCATTTAAAGGCTTTGTTTAAGTTAATTTCAATTTTTTCCCGCTGGTGGATGAACTTATAATCAGGCCGGAACTGAGCCCGGAGATCAGTATATTTATAGTTTTCATTTTTTGAGGTTGGTATACCCTGGATCAAAAAATCTTGAAATGCTTTTCTGCGCGAAGAATTCAGAATATTTGCAGAACCTTTCTGCAGAATGTCCTTAACGTCATTATAATGTATTGCATATTTTTTCGATACATCGGTATTTTCAACAAGTACACTCATATTATTCCTCATTTTCTTGTTTTATCCAGTCGTAGCCCTTTTCTTCAAGCTCCAATGCCAGTTCCTTCCCTGCTGATTTAACTATTTTGCCTTTATATAAAACATGAACATAATCGGGGATGATATAATCCAGTAATCTTTGGTAATGAGTAACTACAATAGTAACATTGTCAGGTCTCTTCAGAGCATTTACCCCTCGGGCTACCGTTTTAAGAGCATCGATATCCAATCCCGAATCAGTTTCGTCTAAAATGGCCAGTTTGGGTTCCAGCAGAGCCATTTGAAAGATTTCATTTTTTTTCTTTTCTCCTCCGGAGAATCCCTCATTGACAGAGCGATTGGTCAATTGCGTTTCCATTTCTACCAGCTCTTTCTTTTCGCGCATCAATTTCAGGAATTCACCTGAATTCAATTCTTTTTTTCCATGGTATTTTCTTTGTTCATTAACCGCTGTCTTGAGGAAATTTACCATAGGTACCCCTGGTATTTCAACCGGATATTGAAAGCTCAGGAAGATTCCTTTTTTTGCACGGTCTTCCGGGGTCATGTCCAGAAGGTTTTCACCCATATAGGTAATTTCTCCGGTGGTTACTACAAATCCTTCCTTCCCTGTAATTACATTGGCAAGGGTACTTTTCCCCGACCCATTAGGTCCCATAAGAGCATGGACTTCACCAGGATTTATTTCCAGATTAATACCTTTTAGTATCTCCATTCCCTCAATTGAAACGTAAAGCTCTTTGATCGATAACATAATAAGTAATCCCCTTTTATTCCCCCGGTAAAATATTAATAATTCAACTTTCTGCTTGACTTATAAGAGTTCCGGAGGATTACAATTATTAAATACCTTTATTAAATAATTATGAATAATACTCTCATTTTTTGATTAAAATTAAAATCATCTTTTCCTGCAGGCAGGACATACTCATTTATCCCACACTTCCTTCAAGGCTGATTTGTAATAGTTTTTGTGCTTCAACAGCAAATTCCATTGGTAATTTTTTCAATACCTCTTTTGCATAGCCATTTACGATCATGCTAATAGCTTTTTCGGTATCAATACCCCTTTGATTACAATAAAATATCTGGTCTTCTCCGATCTTTGAGGTAGTTGCTTCATGTTCTACTACAGAGGATTTATTTTTTACTTCAATATACGGAAATGTATGTGCACCGCAAGTATTGCTGAGGAGTAAGGAATCGCACTGTGAAAAATTCCTTGAATTGACAGCTTCCGGCATCACCTTTACCAGTCCACGGTATGAATTATTGCTTTTCCCTGTCGATATACCTTTTGAGACTATTGTGCTTTTAGTGTTTTTACCAATATGTATCATTTTGGAACCTGTGTCGGCTTGTTGATAGTTATTGGTAACGGCGACTGAATTAAATTCACCTGTTGAGTTATCTCCCATCAATATGCAACTTGGGTATTTCCATGTTATTGCCGATCCTGTTTCAACCTGGTTCCAGCTTATTTTAGAAGATGTTCCCCTGCATATTCCTCGTTTTGTAACAAAGTTATAAATGCCGCCCTTACCGTTTTTATCTCCCGGATACCAGTTTTGAACAGTCGAATACTTGACTTCTGCACGATCAAGAGCAATTATTTCCACTACGGCGGCGTGCAATTGGTTTTCATCACGCATGGGAGCAGTACAACCTTCAAGGTAGCTGACATAACTGTCATTGTCCGCAATGATAAGGGTACGTTCAAATTGACCAGTATTTGCTGCATTTATCCTGAAGTAGGTGGATAGCTCGATAGGACAGCGAACCCCTTTGGGTATGTAACAAAACGATCCGTCGCTGAATACTGCCGAGTTCAATGCTGAGAAGAAATTATCGCATACCGGCACTGCTTGTCCGAGATATTTTTTTATGAGATCAGGGTGGTCATGCAGAGCGTCATTAAAAGAACAAAAAATTATACCTTCTTCTGCAAGGGACTCTTTAAAAGTAGTTTTTACGGAAATACTGTCCATAACAGCATCTACAGCAACCCCTGCCAGTCTTTTTTGTTCTTCAAGGGGTATTCCTAGTTTATTAAAAGTTTCGAGCAATTCAGGATCAACCTCATTAAGACTTTTATACTGAGGTTTTTTTCGTGGCGCTGCATAATAGATTATATTTTGAAAATCGATATTAGGAATATTAAGATATGCCCAATCAGGCATTTTCATTTTTTGCCATTTCCTGAAAGCATCGAGCCTGAATTTAAGCATAAAGTCAGGCTCTTTTTTTTTCTCCCAAATGGTGCGGATAACCGATTCATTTAACCCCTTTTCAATAATATCCGTATCTATGTCGGTAAAGAATCCGTATTTGTACTCTTGTTGTGTCACCTTAGATAATATTTTGTCCTGATCTTTCATATTCTACCTGTATTTTTTACCGTAATTAACAATTTTTTTACGGAACAGTTTAAAATGAAAATTTATTATAGTATAGTTCCATATTGCACACCACTATTTTAAAGGCTCATTTCAAAATTATAAACAGTAGTGATTAACGGGCCTTCAAAATTTTTTCGTTATCCGATACTTTATAATTTCATAACAGGTCCCCTTTAGATATTCAGATTAAAATAAATTGTAAAGATATAAAAGTATGGATAATTTTGTCTTTCTTAGTATTATTAAGAGTATAAAAGAACACTCATTCATAATTTGTATTTAATTTTAGGGTAATCAGAAAATTTTCAATAATGGAAGATAAGCAGACTAATATTTCGGAAATAGGAGAATTTGGCCTGATTGACAGACTGACGAAAGATATAAAAATTAGGAATAGCAGCACTTTTAAAGGAGTGGGGGATGATGCTGCGGTTTTGGCGTATTCCGGTAAATATATATTGTTCTCCACCGATATTTTAATTGAGGGAATTCATTTTAATTTGATGTATGTTCCTTTAAAACATCTTGGCTATAAGTCAGTTGTTGTGAATTTGTCGGATATTTATGCTATGAATGCTTTACCCATGCAGATTACTGTTAATCTGGCTTTGTCGGCTAAATTTTCAGTAGAAGCTGTAGAGGAGCTATATAGCGGAATACACCTTGCATGTGAGCAATATTGTGTTGATTTGGTCGGGGGTGACACAACAAGTTCGCTTACGGGCCTTGTTATTAGTGTCAGTGTTTTGGGCGAGGCGGAGAGATATGAGGATATTGTTTTTAGAAGCGGTGCCCGTCCGGGTGATATTTTATGTGTAACAGGTGATTTAGGTGGGGCTTATATGGGACTGCAGCTTCTTGAACGTGAGAATGAGGTTTTCAAAGTTAATCAGCATATGCAACCTCATCTTGAGGGTTACGATTATATTTTGGAACGGCAGTTAAAGCCCGAGGCACGTAAAGATATTTTTAAGGGTTTTAAAAAATTGGGTATAAAGCCTACTTCAATGATTGATATTTCAGATGGTTTATCATCGGAAATTATTCACTTATGTAAGAATTCAAAAGTTGGTTGCCGTTTATACGAAGAAAAAATACCAATGGATAGCCAGACGAAAAAAATGGCGGAAGAATTACATATAAATCCTCTAGTGGCTGCCTTGAACGGTGGAGAGGATTATGAACTGTTGTTTACCCTATCATCAAGTGATTCCGGAAAAATAAAAAATGATCCGGATTTTAGTGTTATTGGAGAGATGACCTCTATAACCAAGGGGGCCCATCTGGTAACAACCGGGGGAGCTTTAATTCCGCTAAAGGCGCAGGGATGGGAACATGGGAAAAGTTAAACAGACTATAATTACTTTAATCAGGATAATATCCCCTGATAATGCCCCGTTTTGAATCTTTTACAAAGAGAAGCACTTCATCCCTTTCCTGTGTTGCAGGGATTTCGGTTTCTATTATATCAATTGCTTGGGATGTATTTAAGCCTTTTTGATATATATAACGGTAAATATCCTGAATCTCCCTGATCTTTTCATTTGAAAAATTCCTGCGTCGAAGTCCTATTGAGTTAATACCAACATAGGAAAGTGGTTCGCGTCCTGCTTTTATAAAGGGGGGGACATCTTTACGTACATGTGAGCCGCCTCCTATCATTACATGACTTCCGATCCGGCAAAACTGGTGTACACCTATCAGCCCCGATAAAATAGCCCAATCGTCAATTATCACTTCCCCCGCAAGCTGAGTAATATTGCCGAGGATAACATGATTACCTATCCGGCAGTCGTGAGCAATATGAACATAAGCCATTAACAGGTTATTGTTTCCTATGACTGTTTTCCCTTTTGATGCCGTGCCGCGGTTAATGGTTACAAATTCCCTGATTGTATTATTGTCTCCAATTTCGACAGTTGTATATTCACCCCTGAATTTTAAATCCTGTGGTATGGCTCCTAGTACAGCGCCGGGAAAAATGTTGCAATTTTTTCCGATTCTGGTTCCAGGTAATATTGTTACGCTTGATCCGATTCTGGTTCCTTCGCCTATTTCAACATCCTGGTCAATTGAAACAAAAGGTTCTATAGCTACATTTTCTGCGATTTTTGCATCAGGATGGACGTACGCCAGTGGTTGTTTCATATATTTTAATATTGAATTAAATATCTGTTTGTTTCACTATTTGAGCCATGAACTCACCTTCGGCTACAATTTTATTGCCCACATAAGTTACTCCTTTCATGGATGCAATGCCCCGCCTTATAGGTGAGGTCAGAGTTATCTTGAATATAAGGGTATCTCCGGGAGTTACTTTCCTGCGGAATTTGACATTGTCGATCTTGATAAAATAAGTAGAATATTTACCCTTGAGCCGGCAAAGTACCAAAAATCCGCTGGTTTGTGCCATAGCTTCAATCAGGAGAACGCCCGGCATAACAGGTTCGTTGGGAAAGTGTCCCTGAAAAAAAGGCTCATTGATCGTAACGTTTTTTAAGCCTATTACCTCCTTGTCTGTAATAGTTAAAATTTTATCAACCATTAAAAAGGGATACCTGTGGGGAAGAAGTTCACTGATTTGGTTGATATCAAGAAGAGGGGGCTTATCAGGATTATACACAGGCGGTTTAAGATTTTTTTGCTTCCATGCATTTTTTAAAGCCTGGGCAAAGATCGTATTTGGCCGGTGACCAGGTTTTGTGGCAATGATTCGTCCTTTTATATGTTTTCCGCAAAGTATAAGATCGCCGATAACGTCAAGAAGTTTATGTCTGGCACATTCATTATCGAAATAGAGTTCCAGGTTGTTGAGTATCCCTTGGGGTTTCACAGCAACATGATCATGGTGAAAGAGGTCGGCAAGACGATCAAGTTCTTCCTGCGAGACTTCATTGTCGATTATGACAATAGCATTATTGAGTTCCCCACCTTTTATCAGATTATTTTTTAGCAGGAATTCAAGTTCGTGTAAAAAAACGAAAGTACGGCAATTAGCAATTTCATCTTTAAAATTACTAATGGAATCAAGGGTGGCATATTGGTTGTTAAGCACTCGTGATTTAAATGATATCATTACGTTGAGGCGGTAGTCATCATCAGGTAATGCAATAATCTGGGAGTCCGATTTTTCATCGTAGATTTCGATTTTTTCCTCTATTTCGAAATAATCTCTTTCCGCTTTCTGTTCTACCACCCCCGCTTTTTGAATGGCTTCCGTAAAATACCGTGAGCTGCCGTCCATGATGGGAGCTTCTTCATTATCAACTTCAATAAGCACATTATCAAGATCCATTCCCACTAATGCTGCAAGGGCATGTTCTATTGTACCGATACGGGCGCCGTTTTTTTCGAGAAGCGTTCCCCTTGACGTGTCAATTACAAGATCGACATCAGCATCAATAACAGGCTTGTTTTTTAAATCGACACGTTTGAATTTGAAACCGTGATTTTCGGGTGCCGGCCGGAAATTCATTTTTACATCTACTCCGGTATGTAATCCTTTCCCGTGAATTTCAAATGATTTTGCTAATGTTTTTTGTTTTACAACCATATTTTTTACTTTGAAGCAGAAGAAATATCTTGTTGAAGTGATTTTAAATCTTTTTGTAACTGGATAAGTTCTTCTCTCAGCTTAGGCAGGTTACGGTAAATAGTATATGTTTTCAATGCATCCTTATAATTAAATGCGGGAGAAGCCAGGACAGTCTGATTGTCACGAATCGATTTGGTTACGCCGGATTGTGCGCCAATCTGAACATTATCACCTATTGAAAGATGACCCACTATACCAACTTGTCCTGCAAACCTGCAATTTTTACCAACTGTTGTTGATCCAGCCAAACCTGTTTGTGCAGCAATTACGGTATTTTCCCCTATCTCACAATTATGTGCTATCTGAACCAGGTTATCAATTTTTACTCCTTTCCTGATTATTGTAGAATCTAAGGTACCACAGTCTATTGTTGTATTTGCCCCTATCTCCACATCATCTTCAATAACTACATTGCCAATTTGCTGAATTTTTTTGTAGCTGTTGTCATTTTGTATTGTAAAACCAAAACCGTCAGAGCCAATTACAGCTCCTGCATGAATAATGCACCTTTTGCCAATTATACAATTACTATATATTTTTACACCGGAATATATAGTACAATTATCGCCGACTGATACATTTTCACCGAGATAAACATGCGGATACAGTTTTACATTTTTCCCAATATTTGTATTCCTGCCAACATAAGTAAATGACCCTATATAAATATTATCTCCGTATCTGGCGGTTTCATCAATGTAACTAGGTTGTTCTATCCCTTTGAGGGTTTCCTCTTTACTTTGAATGTACAAGTCTAGAAGCGAGGCGAATGACTGGTAGGCATTGTCAACTTTGATCAGTGTGGCCCTGACTTTCTGCTTGGGAACAAAGTCTTTGTTTACTAATACTATAGAAGCGTCAGTAGTATATATGAAATTTTCATATTTCGGATTGCCCAAAAATGACAGGCTGCCCTGCTTACCTTCCTCAATTTTAGATACAGTAGTAACTATAACATTGCCGTCACCAACAATATTTCCTTTAAGGAAGGCAGCAATGTCTGTAGCTTTAAATTCCATTAATAATTGTTTTTCGAAATGCAAATATAGTTTTAAACTAATTAATGACCAATTCTTTTTTTTGCATAAAATTTATTAGTTTTTTTTGTATTTTCTGAAAGGAATAGTCTGTCAACCGTGCCAACCCAAGTTGAAAAATTTTTCTGTCGCCAAATTTAAATCCCATTGTATTAAATAATTCCATGATAAAGGGTTAATATTACTAATCCATATTCTTTTTATTTTTTATGCAAATTAAACTAACAGAAAAACATATAAAAATATAAACTTTAATTTATTCGATTTAAGGCATTTATCAATAATTTTATTTTTTGTTTTTTATTAATATAATTACTATTTTTGCATTGATTTTATAGAAAACCTGAATTAGGGGACCATAGGTTCCCTATTTTGTTAGAAACAAATTATGGTTGATAAATCGAAAGTAGTGGAAATAGTCAGGGAGCATTTGGATGATGGAATGTTTCTTGTAGATGCTACTGTGAGTTCATTGAATGTTATTCATATTTATATTGATAGTTTTAATGGATTAAAAATTAATGATTGTGCCGTGATGAGCAGGCATATAGAAGATAAACTTGACAGTAACAGGGAAGATTATGAATTATATGTTTCTTCTCCGGGTTTATCACGACCTTTTAAGGTTAAAGAGCAATACTATAAGAATATAGGAAGGGAGATAACGGTTATAACAAATAACGGAACCGAACTCAAAGGTATATTAAAAGAGGCTGGACCAGGAAATATATTACTGGAGACTTCATACCAGGGAAAGGTAAATGGCCATAAAAAAAAGAAGATGGTATTCAGGGATTATAACATGGATTATAATGAGATAAAAAGTGCTAAAGTTATTGTTACTTTTAAATAAATGGATAGATGGAAAATATTAACCTTATAGATACTTTTGCTGAATTTAAAGAGTTGAAAAACATTGACAGGGTAACTATGATGAGTGTTCTTGAAGATGTTTTTCGCAGTGTACTGATAAAACAGTATGGTACTGATGAAAATTTTGATGTAATTATTAACATAGACAAGGGCGATTTTGAAATTTGGCGGAATCGTGAAGTAGTCGAAGACAGTGAACTTGAAGATCCTAATTTGCAGATAGCTTTGTCGGAGGCGCAAAAAATTGATAGTGATTATGAGGTAGGAGAAGAAGTTACAGATGAGGTTAAACTTGTTGATTTTGGGCGCAGGGCAATTCTAAATTTACGTCAGAATTTGGCCAGCAGGATACTTGAATTGGAAAAGGATTATGTATACGGTAAATATAAAGATAAGATCGGGGATATTGTAACTGGTGAGGTATACCAGGTCTGGAAAAAGGAGATACTTATTTTGGATGATGAAGGCAACGAATTATTATTGCCCAAATCGGAACAAATTCCCTCCGATTTTTTTAGAAAGGGAGATACCGTACGTGCTATTGTATATAAAGTGGAATTGAGGAATAACAATCCGCTAATAATTATATCGAGAACAGCTCCTGTTTTTCTTGAAAGATTGTTTGAACTGGAGATACCGGAAATTTTTGACGGACTTATTACTATTAAAAAGATCGTAAGAGTTCCGGGTGAGCGGGCAAAAGTAGCTGTTGAGTCATATGATGAAAGAGTTGATCCTGTTGGCGCATGTGTAGGAATGAAAGGTTCCCGTATTCACGGAATTGTTCGTGAACTTAGGAATGAGAATATTGATGTGATTAATTATTCTTCGAATATTCAATTGTTTATAAAGAGGGCATTAAATCCTGCTAAAATCAATAGTATAAAAATATTTGAAGACGAAAAAAGAGCGGATGTTTATCTTAAGCCGGAAGAAGTTTCGCTGGCAATAGGAAAAGGAGGACTTAACATCAGACTTGCAAGTCAGCTTACCGGTTATGAAATTGATGTCTACAGGGAAATGGAAGAAGATGCTGAGGATGTTAATCTTGATGAATTTGCTGATGAGATTGACGGATGGATAATTGATACATTAAAAGCTATTGGTTGTGACACAGCCAAAAATGTGCTGAATATTCCGAGAAATGAGTTGATAAAACGGACGGATCTCGAGGAAGAGACAATAGACGAAGTATTGAAAGTACTTTCGTCTGAATTTGAGTAATTAAAAATACATTAGCTGATAGTTAAAGTTCTGTTATAGCTTTTTGTTATTAGCAGTGTGGATCAGATAAGAAAAAAATAATTTATGACAGCAGGCAAGACAATAAGGCTTAGTAAACTTGCGAGAGAATTCAACGTAGGGATTCATACTATTATAGAATTTTTGCATAAAAAAGGTTTTAAAATAGATTCAAATCCAAACACAAAGGTTTCGGAAGAGGCAATCGCTCTTCTTGAAAAAGAATATAAAATTGACCTCAACCTGAAAAAGGAATCAGAAAAAATAATACTTAAAAGCCATCGGCCCAAACAGGAAGTTATTTCGATAGAAGATGGGGAAAAAGAAAAAGTTGCTGAAATAGAAGACGAAGCAGAAGAGTTAGAAGAAATAGTAGATGAGGAAGTAGAGGAGCTGGAGGAGGAAGAAGAACTGAAAGGTGAAGAAGAGCCTGTAAAAAAGTTCAAAGAAGAGATAGAAGAAGAAGTTAGTGAGCAGGAAGAGGGTATGGCGGATATATCAGAAGAACAAATATCTCCTCCGGCAAAGGAGAAGGAAATAAATATACCTGAAAAAGAGGGTGTGGCCAAAAAAGAGACAGAAAAGAAAAAAGGCGGGAAAAAAGACAAAGAAAAAATTGTTGAAAAGGCACCTGAAAAACCGGAAAAAGAGAAAGAAGTTCAACTTGTTGAAGATAAGAAAGACGAAGGGAAGAAACTCAAAGAAAAAGAGAAGCTTCATGAGGAGACAGAAGTTAAGAAAGCAGAAGAGAGGTATGATGCTGATTTTTCTAAAGTAAGTGATGTCAAGGTAGTGGGCAGAATAGATCTTGAAAATCTTAATCAAAAAACCCGTCCTGCTAAAAAATCAAAAAAGGAGAGAGAGAAAGAGAGAAAGGAGCGCCTGAAAAAGAAAACTGAAGTTGCTAAATCAAAAGAAAAAAAGATTGAAAAACCTGCTAAAAAGCATAAAGAACCTGAAGAAATTGTAAAAGCCAAACCTCAGGAAATAAATAGCCCCAGGGTTGTGGGAAAAATTGAGTTGCCAGACGAAAAACAAAAGTCGCATAAAGAAGTCCGGGATACAACTTCAGGCAAGAAGCGCAGGAAGAGGATAAAGGAATCGGGTAGAATTAAATTTGAGGATAAAGAGGGAGAAAGGAAAAAAAGTGATAAAAAGACTCGCAAGCTGCAAGGAAGAAAGAAGCGGGTAGTTTTGAAAAAAGAAGTGGACGAAGAAGAAGTTCAAAAACAGATAAAGGATACCCTGGCACGTCTTACCTCCAAAGGTAAGTCGAAAGGGTCGAAACACCGCAGGGATAAAAGGGCTGCAATGAGTGAAAGGAAGCAGGCGGATATAGAAAAGCAGAACAAGGAAAAAAAGGTATTAAAAGTTACTGAGTTTGTTTCAGCCAGTGAGCTGGCGAATATGATGGATGTCAACGTCACTGAGATTATCTCGACTTGTATGAGTCTGGGGCTTTTTGTTTCTATCAATCAGCGACTTGATGCAGAAACTCTTTCTATTGTAGCTGAGGAATTCGGATACACTGTTGAGTTTGTAAGTGTGGATATCCAGGAATCCATAGAATCACAGGAAGATACTGAGGAAGAATTGAAACCGCGTTCTCCTATTGTCACTGTGATGGGGCATGTTGATCACGGTAAGACTTCCCTGCTTGATTATATAAGAAGTACGAACGTTATTGCCGGTGAGGCCGGAGGTATTACCCAGCATATCGGAGCATATAATGTAAAACTGGATAACGGGAAAAATATTACTTTTCTTGATACTCCCGGACATGAAGCATTTACTGCAATGCGCGCACGTGGGGCACAGGTGACCGACATTGCCATAATAATAGTTGCAGCTGATGATAGTGTGATGCCTCAGACTGTGGAAGCTATTAATCATGCGACTGCTGCCGGTGTTCCGATAGTGTTTGCTATAAATAAGATTGATAAACCCGGAGCAAATCCGGAAAAGATTAAAGAAGAACTAGCTAATATGAATTACCTGGTTGAAGATTGGGGCGGTAAGTATCAGTCACATGACATTTCAGCCAAAAAAGGTGACGGCATAGAAGAATTACTTGAAAAGGTGCTTCTTGAGGCCGAGCTTCTTGATTTGAAGGCTAATCCGAACAGGAAAGCTTCTGGAACTATTATAGAATCATCTCTCGATCGCGGCCGTGGTTACGTGGCAACTATTCTTGTACAAAACGGCACTTTGAAGTTAGGTGATATTATGCTGGCAGGCAAGTACTTTGGACATGTAAAAGCAATGTTTAATGAACGGAATCAGAAAATTGAAAAAGTAGGTCCTGCAGAAGCAGCTATTGTGCTTGGACTTGACGGAGCCCCTCAGGCCGGGGATAATTTCAATGTTATGGAAAATGAACGTGAAGCCAGGAATATTGCAAATAAGCGTGAAAAATTAGCCCGTGAGCAGGGATTGCGTTCACAGAAGCATATTACACTTGATGAGATTGGCCGGAGAATAGCTATTGGTAATTTTCAGGAACTCAATCTTATTATTAAGGGAGATGTGGACGGATCAGTGGAAGCCTTGTCAGATGCACTTATAAAACTTTCTACTGAAGAAATTCAGGTTAATGTTAAACATAAAGCTGTGGGTCAGATTTCCGAATCAGACATATTGCTTGCCGCAGCTTCGGAAGCTATTGTTATCGGATTCCAGGTAAGACCGTCACTCAGTGCAAGAAAACTGGCAGAAAGAGAACAAATTGATATTCGGTTGTATTCAATTATTTATGATGCAATTAATGAAATAAAAGCTGCAATGGAAGGAATGCTTTCTCCTGATATTAAGGAAGAGATTACCGGTACTGCCGAAGTACTTGAAACATTTAAGATCACCAAAGTAGGAACTGTTGCGGGATGTATAGTCCGCGACGGAAAAATAAACCGTAATTCAAGGATAAGGGTCATTCGTGAGGGAATTGTTATTTACACAGGGTCTCTAGGCTCCCTTAAACGTTTTAAGGAGGATATAAAAGAGGTGAAAAATGGCTATGAATGTGGCTTGAACGTTGAAAATTTTAATGATATTAAAGTTGGAGACAATATTGAAGCTTTCCAGGAAGTTGAGGTCGCCAAACAATTATAAGATGAAGCGTATCCTGATTTTAATAATAATTATAATTCTGGGATCACTAGCCGCCTATCTATATTTTTCAAATCAGGGAAAAGTATCTTTTAAAAAAGATATATCCTTATATGAGGCAGTTCCTGTTTCTTCTCCTTTTTTTTTCGAATTTAATTCAATCAGATCATTTCCTTTTAATAATCCGGTTACAAATGAAATTATTAATGCTGATATAGGCAATTCCTTTTTCGAATCACTTTTAAAGCTGGATTCATTAATAAGGGATTCGGAACAGATACCCAACAGTTTGCGTAGTGATCCGTTTATTCTTTCATTTGGTTATACCGGTCGCAACCAATTAATACCTCTCATTATTAAAAAAGTAGGAAGTACAGTTAGTAAAAGAAACCTTGATAAATTGATCCGGCTCTACTGTCCGACGGAAAAATATTCCTACAATGAGAAAGAATATGGAAAATATAAAATTATTGAGATCAGAGGAATTAATAATGGTTCTTCTTTATTTTTTTCTTTTGCCGGAGGGCTCTTATTATTAGGTCCTGAGTCGCTTTTGTTAGAACAGGCTGTTAGACAGCTTGTGACACCTGGTATAATGAATAATCCCTACTTTCAGGAAGCACATAAAACAGCAAATGGCAAGGAGATTTCTTTGTATATTAACCATTCTGATTTTCCGGGATTCCTAAAAAATATATTAAATGGTGAGAATGTTAGTAAAATAGATGAATTTGGCGAAACTACCTATTCATGTACCCAAAAGAAAGCAGAAAGATTCGGAGATTTTGCAGCCTGGAGTGAGCTTGATTTTCATTTCAGGGATGATCATCTGATTTTAACAGGGATCTCATTAGCTGATGATTCATTGAACCATTTTCTTTCAGTCTTTAACGATCAGCAACCTGTCAATTTCAGAGCTGATGATATTCTTCCCCAAAACACGTCATTTTTCTGTAGTTATTCTTTTAGCGACAAAGAAAAATTTTTTAAGCGACTTGAGGAATTTTATACTCATTCAGGGTATTATTATGAGCGTGAGGAGCGGATAAAGCGTTTTGAAAGGGGATTTCGTGTCAATTTGCGTAATGTTTTCAGCGAATTGATAAATGATGAGATAATCATATCTACTAATACTATTCCTGTAAATCCTGAAAATAAAAGTGCTTTTTTTATTTTGCATATTAAAAATAAAACAGAGGCTGAGGAGCAATTGCAGGATTTATTAGTTAACTATGCCAAACGGACTGAAACGGAAACAGATAAACTGAGGTCGGTGATTACTGTTGATGAGGAGCTTCAATTTAACATTTATCGCTTCCCTTATCCTTCCTTTCCCGGTGTTTGGCTGGGGGAACCTTTTGCACTCGCGGAGGCAAATTATGTCGCATTTTACGATAATTTTATGGTGTTCTCGAATTCGGAAGAAGGATTGACAAGTTACCTGCGTAGCATGATTTTAGGTGCGACACTTGCCAAAGATATACACTATATGCGATTTAAAAAGAATAATTCCGGTCGTGGTAACTTGAATGTATACATAAATATTAATAAGGCCTATGGTTTCAGCAATAAAATATTTAATCCCCGTTTTTTTGAAAAGTTGTCCAAAAAGGAAGAAAATATACGTAAGTTCAATGCATTAAACTGGCAAATACAGTCCGATAGGGATATATTTTTTAATACAATATTCATTGATTATAGTCCTGACATCCGCGGGGAAGCTCAGACAATCTGGCAAAGCAACATTGGCAACAATATTGGTTATAAACCCCAACTGGTTATTAATCATGACGACAAAGCTGAGAGGGAGATAATTATACAAGATAACACTAATACTCTTCATCAGGTGACAAATCAAGGAATAGTCAGGTGGAGCATATCACTTCCCGGTCCTGTGCTTAGTGAGATACATCAGGTTGATTATTATAAAAATGGCAAGCTGCAATATCTTTTCAATACTAATGAAAAAATTTTTCTCATCGACCGGAATGGCGACAACGTGGATCATTTTCCTGTAACACTGCATTCTCCCGCCACTAACGGAGTCAGTGTTTTTGATTATAATAATAATCGTGATTACCGATATTTTATTGCAGGCGAAGATAAAAAAATATATGATTATGATCATACCGGAAAAATTGTTGAAGGATGGTTATTTGATAAGACCGATTACCCTGTAACCACTCCGGTACAACATTTCCGGATAGTAGGCAAGGATTATATTGTTTTTAAAGATAAAACGCATATTTACATACAAAACCGGCGGGGTGAAACTCGTGTTTCAACAAAAGCAGGGTTTGAAAATTCCATAAATCCACTGGTGCTCATTCCGGACGGAAGGCCTAAAATAGTGGCTGATGACATAACGGGAAAGGTTTATTATCTGTATTTTAACGGTGAATACGAAGAAAGGGAAACCAGAAGGTTTAGTGATGACCATTATTTTACATGTGACGATCTTGACGGGAACGGGATAATTGATTATGTGTTTGTTGACAGGAATGAGTTAACCGTTATGGATGAGAATGGTAAAAAGTTATATAATGAGAAATTTGAAAATCCTGTTATCTATCCGCCTAATATTTATACTTTTGCTTATAATCTGAAAAAGGTCGGTATTGTTGAGGCCGGTGCAAATAAGATTTATCTTTTTAATCCCGACGGAGAACTTCATGAGGGGTTCCCTTTTCAGGGCAACAGTGAGTTCAGCATAGGAAAACTTTCAGATAGCTCTGAAGGACTAAACCTTCTTGTTGGAAGTGAAGGAGGGAAATTGTACAATTATGCGCTGGAGGATTAAGGCTTGTCAGGGTTTGGAATTTAATTTTTTACTGATTTTGCTGATGAATTTTCAATTTTTATAGTTTTAAAAGCCTTATTTTTCAAAATATTATGTAAATTGATCCCCCAGAATTTTATTGTTTCTAACTTTTTCAGATGGGATGAGTTTAATTCGTTTATTAAGAATATTCAAATAAATTATCTATATAAAAAATGGATTCAAATACTTCAAGACGGAATTTTTTACGGTCAGTTTCTTCAATCGCTATTGGAACAGCTTTTATTCCTAATTTATTGAGTTGTTCCTCTTCAAAGAAAATCAACATTGCAGCTATTGGCGTAGGGGGGCGCGGCAGACATAATATTGATGCCTGTGCAGATGAAAACATCGTAGCGTTGTGCGATGTGGATGATAATCGTGCAAGCGGCACTTTCAATGCTTATCCTGGTGCAAAACGCTTTAAGGATTTCAGGGAAATGTTTGATAAAATGGGTAATGATATCGATGCGGTATTAGTGTGCACTCCTGATCACACCCATTTCGCGGCGACTATGTCGGCAATGCAGCTGGGGAAACACGTTTATGTTGAAAAGCCTCTGGCACATAATGTCTGGCAGCTAAGAACTTTAAAAAAAGCAGCGCATCACTATAATGTGATTACGCAGATGGGAAATCAGGGCCATGCCACGGATGGCATCAGAAGAATTAAGGAATGGTATGATGCGGGGATAATTGGTGAAGTAAAAGAGGTATTTGCATGGTTTAACGGTCCGGCATTCGGAGAGGATAAATATTTCACTAAGTCTGCTTCCTTCCCGCCACCAGAGGAGCAGGTACCTGAAGGTTTAGACTGGAATTTGTGGATAGGCCCTGCTAAGGAAAGGCCTTTTAATCATGTTTATGTTCCAAAATCGTGGAGAGGATTTTATGATTTTGGAAACGGTGAACTGGGAGACTGGGCTTGTCATACAATTGATGCTCCCTTCTGGTCTTTGGAGCTGGGAAGTCCTTCTGCAACAGAATCAATTTTCAGCTCTGGTGCCCCGCAAGGCTTTCTACCAGACAAGTCGATAATAAGATTTGAATTTTCTGCCCGTGGCAGTAAACCTCCTGTAACTTTATTATGGCATGAAGGGGGATTAAAACCTGATATAAGGACGGAATGGAAATTGGATGAACTTCCGGGATCAGGTATGATAATGGTCGGAGAGAAGCAAAATATTATTACAGGAGGCAGGCCGAATAATGCCCAGCTGATGATGCCTGAAGATGAATGGAAGTCATGGGTGGATAATGAAATGCCGGAGGCGACTATTCCGCGTGTTGACGGAGGGCCTCAAAAAGAATTTCTGGATGCCATTAAAGGAGATATTTCCTCTCCCGGATCTAATTTTGATTATGCAACTGATTTAACCGAAATGGCACTGATCGGGGTTTTGGCACAACGGTTTAATTCCCGCGTTGAATTTGATGCTGAAAATATGAAAGTTACCAATAATCAGGTTATAGACAAGTATATCAAAGAGCCTGCGCGTAACGGATGGGAATATGGGGAAGAACTCTGGTGATAATAAATAATTTTTAAATACGAAAATTACCCTAAGGGTAATTATAAGGAAAGGGAATTTCCCAATGATCAAGATCTCTTTACATCGTTTTTTCTATATCCCACACAAAAGCTCTTACTCCGACCTCCTTATTTATTTCGTCAAGCTTTTTTACTTTATCGAGTAATTCATCCACTTTATCATCATTTATTATGGTAAGGGCTGCCGAGTTCATTTCAGGCCAAGTATGAGTGCCCATGCGTGGTTCGCCGGTTTCACTGCCCCTGCCCTTGACATCGTTAAACCATGTATATCCTCTTATATCCAGCCGGTCGAACATATATTCGACTCTTTCTGTGTTGGCTTGGTTGAAAATTATTATTACTGCCTTCATTTTGAAATTTATATTTATTATTTACTATTATATTTTGTGATTAAATATAAATAAAATTTTGTTTTAACGTTTTGATATTCATATTATTATATTCTTGTATTAATACTTTTCAAAGAAGACTAATTATTTAATCTGGTATAAAAAGGTATTAAAAGATTGTTTAAAAAATTTCATCCTTTACTTCGACGGATAAGATAGAATCTTTAATCACTTCTGTTTCTCTTCCATGAACCTGAATTTACTCATTACCTTTTTACTTTTATTACGTTCCCCGTGATGAGCAAGAAGTCCATACATTACCGGCACAAGCACCATAGTTACAAGAGTTGAAAATACGAGTCCCCCGATAACAGTTATTCCCATAGGGCGCCATATTTCTGCTCCTTCACCTGCACTCAGGGCAAGCGGCATCATACCAAGAATTGTTGTTGCAGCTGTCATCAGTACAGGCCGTAATCTTGATTTTCCTGAGACGGCAATTGCTTCGTATAGTTCCAGTCCCCTGTCGCGCATCAGGTTTGTAAAGTCAATCAATACTATCCCATTCTTAACTACAATACCGATCAGCAACACAGCTCCCAGTCCCGCTACCAGGCTAAGAGTTGTATTAGTTAAGAACAGTGCCAATATTACACCGGTAAAAGCAAACGGAATGGAGAACATTATGACGAAAGGCATTGTAAATGATTCAAACTGGGAAGCCATTACGATGAATACCAGGATTAAGCTGACTATTAGTAACAATCCCAGGTCTATGAAAGACTCCTGTTGATCCTCGAAGGTACCTCCCACATTGAGCATTACTTCCCTGGGAGTTGAAATATCGTCTATTTCGTTTTGGATACGGGTAGCTAGTTCCCCAAGTGCTATCCTGTCTGGTTTTGCCGATATAGTGACGATCCGTTCCCTTCTTTTGTGCTCTATATTGGGAGGTGACCAATATTCTTTAATTTCCCCCAGCTCTTTAAGTCTTATACGTTTCCCGGCCGGAGTGAGTATAGAGAATTCCTCAAGGTCAGTTATTGAACTACGGAATTCTTTTTTAAGTCTTATGTTAATATCATATTCCTCACCTTCCTCTTTATATTGGGAGGCTATCAATCCACTTATCCTGTTCCGTATATATGTTGAAACCTGTCCGGTAGTCAGGCCATGCAGAGCCAGCTTATCCCTGTCAAGAGCAAATTGTAGTTCAGGTTTATCTTTTTTGCGACTAACCTGGACGTTTATTGCACCCGGTATTGCTGAAACTTTTTGGAAAACCTCTTCAGCAATAGAATTGGTAACATCAAAGTCGTAACCATAAATTTCAACATCAACGGTATTGGAAGTTCCCCCCATTCCCATACCTGCTGTTTCAACGCTAAAATTAATAACTTCGGGTAATGCCGCAATTTCTTCACGAAGTTCGGATGCAATATTCCAGACCGATCTTTCTCTTTCCTCGATAGGTACTAGGCGTATCATGAAGTTAATCATGTTTGATCCCGTTGTTGAAAAAATTGAAAACATGCTGCCCTCATCATCAGAACCTGATGAAGATGATATTATTTCCATCTCTGGAAATTTTTCCTGAATAATATTTTCCAGATTTCGGGCGGTTTTCATAGTTTCTTCTACACGGGTACCCGTTTGGAGCTCAATTTCAGCACTAATCCGGCTTTCATCAGCTTCAGGCATAAAATCGGTACTAATATATCTCATCAGGAATATAGAACTTATAAAAATAGCAAGTGATGCGAATAGTGTGAATAATTTATGACGTAGTGCCCAGCGAAGGGTTCTTTCATAAAAATTATCCAGCCATCCCAGTCCTTTGCCAATAGTTTTGTCGTAGCCGAGACTTGACGGGCGTTTTTTCCGTTCACGCAGCTTAAGGAATTTTGATGACAACATAGGAGTCAGGGAGATTGCGGCTAATGTTGAAGTAACCACAGTAATTGTGACAATCCATCCCAACTGCTTAAAAATTACTCCGGTCATGCCACCCACCAAAGTCAGCGGAAAGAATACGGCTACAACTACCAGTGTTGTAACTATAACTGCAAGCCATACCTCATTGGTCGCATATATAGCTGCTTCGCGCGGTGTTGCACCGCGTTCAACATGACGGGTTATGTTTTCAAGTACTACAATTGCATCGTCAACCACCATCCCTATTGCAATGGAAAGTGAAGTCAGTGAGATTACATTTATGGAGTTCCCTGTAATATAGAGATAGAGAAAGGCTACAATAAGTGAAATGGGGATTGTAAGTATAATAATGAATGTCGCCCTCCATCTTCCAAGGAAGAACAATATTACAAGAATGACAAACAAGAAGGCCCACATCAGAGTTTTTGAGAGGTTGTTTATCGACCCTTTGATGAAGTCGGAGGTATCCATGATAAGATTGATCTTTACATCTGGCGGAAGTTCTTTTTGTAGTTCCCTGAGATTTTTCCTCACTTCACGGGCAACTTTTGTTGTATTGGCTCCCGATTGCTTCATTACAAACATTCTCAGTCCGGGTTTGCCGTTAATCCTTTCATCGAGTGTAACATCTTTGATAGAATCTTTAACAGTTGCTACATTCCTGACATATACCGGTTTGCCTGCCATGTTGCCGACAACAATATCTTCTATTTGTGAGCTCGTGTTAAATTCTCCCTGTACACGCAACTGGTAATCAATTTCGCCCATTTTTACATTTCCTGACGGCAGGTTCATATTTTCTAATGCAATAGTATTACCAATTTGTTCAAGCGTGAGGTTGTAAGATTCAAGTAACTTTGGATCTGCATTTACGTAAATGACCCTCCGTGGTATGCCCATCATCCCGATGGAACCGATCCCTTCGATGCGATTAAGCGGATTAATGATCTTTTCATCCAGTAATTTTTCAAGTCCCGCGTAACTCTCTTCAGCTGTGACTGCATAAAAAACAATGGGCATCATACTTGTATTGAACTTGAATATCATAGGACGCTCAGTACCTTCAGGTAGTTCATCCCTTATGCGGTCGATAACATCACGGATGTCATTAGTAGCTTCATCGAGATTTGTTTCCCATTCGAATTCAAGATTTATAACCGAAAGATTATCTGATGAAGTTGAAGTGATCTCTTTCAGTCCGTCCACCGTGTTTAGAGCATCTTCAATCTGGCGTGTTACATTTGTTTCGATGTCACTTGCATTTGCTCCTGCATAGGTAGTCATAACCGAAATGAATGGCGGATCCAGTTCCGGGTAAAGATCAACCGGTATCTGCACAAGTGAATATATTCCCATTACTATTATGGCCGTAAAGATCATAAAGGTAGTAATGGGCTTATTAACAGCGTTTTTGTATATACTCATATTATTTGTCTTTTTAGTCTGTGAAGTTGTTTGTCTTACAATTAATTAACTACTTCAATGGGAGTTTCATCCAGTAAACGGCCTTGGCCGCTGACAATTATCAGGTCTCCCTGTTGCAGTTCATTCGAGACTACTTCAATTTTGTCATCATATCGTTCTCCTATTTTGACGGAAATTCTGTTAGCTTTCCCTTCTGAGGCAGTAAACAGATAACGTTCGTTGGAGCCCTGCATTTTCAATACTGCTATTGCGGGCACAAGTATTGCTTCTATTTCGTCCAGGTCAAAAGTAACCCGGCAAAACATTCCGGGGCGGAGTTCTCTTTTACTGTTATTAATCAATACCTCTACGTCAAATGTCCGGTTAACCGGATCTATAGTTGGATGTATAAGAAAAACACGGCCTGAGAATTTCCTCCCCTTGTATGTATCAGTTGAAATTGTTGTTTTCATTCCGTTTTTCACCATCGGGAAGTAGTTTTCTGACAGAGAAACGACAGCTTTAAGCCTGTTTACTTGAGCTATTGACAGTACGGCAGCTTTCCCTGCCTGGGTATTGGGCGTCCCTGAATAAAGCTCTCCGGGTTCGAAGTACCGGTCAGTGATAATTCCGTTAAACGGAGCTGTAAGGCGGGTGTTCTCAGACAGGAATTCAACATTCGACTGTGCCACCTCATATTGTGTCTGAAGCTGGTCATACTGTTGTTCTGCAATGCTTCCGTATTTGGCAAGGGTATCAAGCCGCCTGAAATCAGCTTCCAGATTTTTAAACTGTACTTCAGCCTGATGCAATTGTGTACGGTCCATTTGAACCAGTACATCCCCTTTTGCTACCCTGTCACCAACTTCAGCATGTATTTCTTCAATCCGCCCCGGTGAAGCAGGCGCCAGATGAACCTCTTCGTAAGCAATTAAGTTAGCCGGATATTCTACTGAACGGCTTATGGTTTGGTATTGTAATTCCATTATTTTTACCGGTTCTTTATCCCGCGATTCATTACCGGATTCTCCGCTGACTTCTTTTTTTTCTGACGGAACACAAGAATTTATAAGTGTCAGAATTATTCCGAATGCTATTGCTGTGATATTTTTTCGTTTCATTATTATATATTTTAGACGCTGATTTTATATGATTCAATTTATTATATTGTATGCCGATTTTTGGTAAATCTTCTTATCGTGTTTTTACCCTTAGGGTTCATGTTTTAATATTTCACCTGTTAAAGTTTCCAATTCATTTTGTGCCTGCAATACTTCAAATATTGAATTCAGATAATTTGATTCTGATTGTAGATAATTGTTATCGGCTGTTGTAAGTTCAAGTCCGGATATCATACCTTGTTCATATTTACGTTTAAGATTTTGATAAACCTCTCTTGAAACTTCCACATTTTTCTTTTGTGTTTTATAACTTTCTACGGCGTTTTTAAGATTAAACTGTAATTGTTTGTATTGGATATCAAGCTGTTCTTCCAGCAGCAGCTTGTTATTTTTTGTTGTTTCAAGGTCAATTTTTGCCTGCCTCACCTTCGAACGTCTTTCCCCGCTGGAAAAGATCGGGATATTCATCTGCAATCCGATCATATGGGCAGGAGACATATCAAAAGCAGGTTTCAATAATTTATAGGTATAGTTATAGTATCCGGAAATAGTAGGAAGATAATTAGCTTTTTGCATATTAATTTGTTTTTCTGTCATATTTTCTTGTAAATCAAGCATTTGGTAATCTATATTTTGTTGGGCATCAAATGAAGAATCAATATCAACACTTGTATTATACCGGTCAATTATATCTACCATGCTTTCTGTGAGTTCGAGCTTGGTATCTGCTGTTACACCAAGTTGCACACGCATCAGGTTTTTCGCCATCTCAAGCTGCCGTTCAGCTGATCTCATGGTATTGTCCAATGAGTTTACCTGCACAGATAACTGGTCGAGTTCAACTTCTTCCATCATACCTACCTTTACCATTGGTTTGGTTTTGCGGTAAATTTCACGGAGATTTTCTGTGTTGGCTTTGAGGATTTTAAGAGATTCCTCTGATACCAGTACAAGATAGTAGCTTTCTGTAACCTGACTGATAATATCTTGTTCTGTTTTTTTCAGGTTCTTTTCAGATAGTTTTTCTGCTAGTTTTGCAGTCTGGATACCCACAATATAACCACCGTTAAATATTAACTGACCTACCTGCAGATTAAAATTGCTTGTTGGCTTGATAGGTATTTCTGTGGCAGGCATACCTTCTTCAAACTGAATTTTAATCTTAGCTCCCATAGCATTACTGTAATCAGTTGTTGCATTGATTTGTGGCAATCCGGCAGCAATGGTTTCCCAAAGTTTTTCCTGGGATTGATCTACAGCAAGTCCTGAATTCTTAATTGTCCTGTTATAGTTCAGAGCATGTTCTCTGGCAGATTCCAGGTCAAGGGTAAGCTTTTCCTGTGCTGTAATCCTTCCTGTAAACATAAGGAACAATAAAAGTGTAAGGATCTGTTTTCCAATCATAGTAAAATGTTTTATTTGTTTTCTGTTGTTAATTTATTCTCATTAAATGTTTATTAACCTGTTGACACGGTCATATTTTAACAGGCAATCATTTTTTTGTATTTATAAATTTTTAAATGTATTATTCATTTTTTTCTGCTTGAAATCTCATCAATTATTTCTATCCCTTTTGCTGTTGAAATACCCCGCATAAAATTGATAGTGAGGTTTTGAAATACATCAGGGAAATTATATTCATCATGGGGAAAAATTTTTTCGTCTGCGAGAAGGTTCATCTGTTCATGGAATAGCTTTGCAACAATAGGAATATTGATATCTTTTCTGAACAGGCCCTCTTTTATTCCTTTTTTTAGCAAATTCCGCGTTAGTATGGAGGCATTTTTTACATTGGCCTCCTGTATTTCATTCCATTTTTTTGGATAATATTTTTTCATATCGAAAAAGAAAACCGGATTTATGGAAGTCATTGCCTTGATGCCCTCCCTCATGAAGGAAAAAATTATTTCTATGACATTACATGGTGTTGTTATTATTACATGATTTTTGTTTTCATGCTGCTTAGCCAGAATATCAAGGCAGGTATAAACCAAATCGGTTTTATCTTTGAAATTTTCATAAACAGTTCGTTTTGATATTCCAAGTGCCGCAGCTATACCGTCCATTGTTACGCTTCGTGTGCCGTACAGCAAAAATTCTTTTGTCGCTTCTTCAATAATTCTGTCGTGAATTTCCATTTGTTTTATTTTGTTTGCAAATATAAATAGAAAACTTAAAATACCATAAAAGTTTTCTGTGAAATGCTATTTTTTATCGGTGAAATTTAACTTAGGCTTTGTTGCGAAATAAAGTGAATAAAACAAACGAAGTTATTTTTGTTTTTAACAAAGCAAAAAGAACAAGCCTTAATGTTCAGGTTATTTCGTAATAATGACTTAATATCAAATTAAGGGTCATGCCGACAAGCACTTTAAATTTTTAAAGATTAAAAGAATCCATCTTTTTGAGAAGATGGGATTTTTAAAAGGTATCTTTTCAGAGAAGATAGAATGCGTTTCAGTGGCTGATTTTATCATTTCGGTATTTTTTTCATGACATAAATATGCTTTTGTGATTAAATTGTAAAAAATGACGTTCATAATAATTTTTTAACATTTCAGACATGGTGAAAATAAATAAGGTTGCGTTCCTCGTTACTTTTTTTGCATTCCTGTATGGTTGTGCAGGACAGAATAAGCATAAAGATGAATTTATCAGGAAAGTGAAGGTTGAGCAGGTTGCAGTATCAGACTCCTTGCTTCAAAGATCATTTCCGGGGATTCTCAGGGAAGCGATGGAG
The DNA here is from genome assembly GCA_964611525.1 of uncultured Prolixibacteraceae bacterium. GTDB lineage: Bacteria > Bacteroidota > Bacteroidia > Bacteroidales > Prolixibacteraceae > JAAYJR01. Next base: position 18,851 of record CAZTAL010000074.1, on the reverse strand, counting down.
TTGGATCTGGCCTTCAGGGTTGCCGGTCCCATTCTGGAAATTGATGTTAAAGAAGGCGATTATGTCAGAAAGGGACAGTTGATAGCCCGTATTGATCCACGTGATTATGAAGTGCAACTGCAAGTTGCACAGGCACAATATGATCAGGTAGTAGCAGAAGCACAGCGCGTTATGGAGCTGTATGAAAGAAAAAGTGTTGCAGGCAATGAATATGATAAGGCTGTAAGTGGTAAAAAAATGGCATCCGCACAACTTGAGAATGCTAAGAATCAGTTGAATGACACTCGTTTAAATGCACCTTTTTCCGGTTTCGTCCATACAATAAATTATTCTGAAGGCGAAATGATCGATGCGGGAATGCCGGTCATTACTCTCATTGATGTTTCTCATTATGAAGTTGAAGTGGAAATACCTGCTTCTTTTTATATTAGAAAAGATGATTTTGTGTCATTTTCAGGAATTCAAAAAACAGTTTCAAAGGAGGAATTTCCCTTAAAAATTGCCGGATACAGTAAGAAGGCGGATAATAACCAGCTTTATAAGCTGCAGTTAGTAATTGATCATGCAGGTGATTGTGAATTGGCGCCGGGGATGGATATACAGGTTAAAATAGTATACAAAAATCAGTTAAACGGAATTATGCTTGTGCCGTTGGATGCAGTATTTAACCGTGACGGCAAAACATTTGTCTGGATTTACCATAAAGATGACGGAATTGTGAAGAGCAGAAATGTGGAAACCGGAAAGCTTGACGGAGAGGGAAGAATAGAAATTCTGGCAGGACTGGAGCCTGAGGAAATGGTGGTTACGGCAGGAGTTAATTTTTTATTTGAAAATCAACGGGTGGAATTGGCCGAACCACCATCAGAAACTAATCCGGGAGGATTGTTATAATGAATATTTCAGAGATCATATTCCGGAAGAAAGCTATTTTTTATTTCCTGATATTTTGCATAGTAATTGGAGGAATTCTTTCTTTCCGGTCCATCAGTAAGCTTGAGGATCCGGAGATTGTAGTTATGCAGTCACAGATCGTCACGGTCTTTCCGGGCGCTTCAGCTCATGAAGTGGAGATTCAGGTGACCAATATTATCGAGGAAGAACTGAATACATTGGAGAATGTGGAAACGATCCGTTCCCAATCGTCTCCAAATCTCAGTATTGTTACTGTAACCCTTGAGCTTACAGTTCCACAGGATGAAATCGAACAGCGATGGGATTATCTCCGGAGAAGAATAGGAGAGGCGGAAGCCAAACTTCCTGAAGGAGTTCAGAAACCTATGGTATATGATGACTTCGGGGATGTATACGGGATGTTTTATGCTATGACCGCCGACGGCTTTTCTTATAAGGACATGAGCAGGATGGCAAATTATATTAAACGGGAAATGTTAGCTGTAAAGGGTGTAGGTAAAGTTGAGATTTACGGGGAACAGTTGCCGGTAACCGATATAATTATTTCAACTTCGAAAATGGGTGAAATGGGAGTTTCTCTTTATAGCATTATATCAGCCATAAAGGAGCTTGATGCGATGGTTTATCCTGGAACGCTGCAATATGGAGATAAAATGCTTGACCTTTCTGTAGAGGGTGATATAAATTGTATTGACGATATATCAGGATTGCTTTTACGCGGTTTTGACGGGAGTCGATTTAAACTGGGTGATATCGCCATTATAAAAGAAGGTTACGATGAACCTCTTCGTAATACATTATTTTATAATAATAATAAAGCAATCGGAATTTCCATTTCTATGGAGTCGGGCGAAAACATTATATCCGTGGGAAGAAGGGTGGAAGAAAGGCTGGCGGAGCTTAAGAAAAATATACCGGCAGGATACAGGTTTGAGAAAGTCTTTTTTCAGCCCGACAAGGTGAGGGAGTCAATTAATGGTTTTGTGAAAAATCTTATTGCCTCGGTTCTGACGGTTATTGTTGTGTTAATGATATTCATGGGATTGCGAAGTGGTTTCATAATAGGGGCGGGACTTATACTTACAATCCTTGCAACTTTTCCCATATTACTGGCGGCGGGAGGTACTCTTCAGCGCATTTCCCTCGGAGCCTTTATAGTAGCAATGGGAATGCTTGTTGATAACGCCGTTGTAGTAATTGATGGGATCCTGGTTGACTTAAAGAGGGGGGTTAAATTTCGAAATGCTTTGGTTGATCCTGCCAATCGCACCGCCGTACCATTGCTTGGGGCTACTTTTATTGCCATAGCAGCTTTTTTCCCTGTTTACCTATCGGAAGATGCTGCCGGAACTTATGCTCACGATTTGTTCGTTGTTCTTTGTATTTCCCTGTTAATAAGCTGGATTCTGGCTGTTACACAGGTTCCCTTTTTTGCAAAAAAGATGTTCCGCAAGAAAAAAAATAATGAAGCGGTTGCTCTTTATAGTGGGTGGACTTACAGGAAGTTCAGGGAGTTACTTGTTTTTTTACTGCATCACAGAATTATTGTATTGATTGTGTCACTTTTATTGCTGGCACTGGCTGTCTTTAACTTTCAGAATATTAAAAAAACATTTTTCCCTGATTTTAATTATAAACAGGTCTATATTGAATATAAACTACCTGAAGGAACTAATCCCTTTAAGGTTAATGAGGATCTGAAGCGTATCACAGATTACCTGCTGGACCTGGAAGAAGTTGAACAGGTAACCTCAAGTCATGGCATGACACCTGCACGTTACTGTCTCGTGAGGCCTATGGGGGAGATGTCGGACAGTTATGGTGAATTGATTGTGGATTTCAATGATTATGAAACCATGATGAAAATGCAGCCTGTGGTGAGCAACTACCTGCATGATAATTTTCCGGATGCACGGACAAGAATACGCAAGTATAATTTATCTATCAAGGCATCACATACTGTCGAGGTTGAATTCAAAGGTCCTGATCCGGCTGTTCTGCGTGATTTGAGTGAGAAGGCAAGGGATATTTTCATGGAAAATCCATATGCTGATCCTTTTACTGTATGTGACGATTGGGAACCTGCCGGACATGCATTAGTTGCCCGTTATGCCGGCCACACAGCACGAAGGACAGGAATTACGCGGACGGATATAGCAAATACTGTTCTGGCAGCTACTGAAGGTCTGCCGGTAGGTGAATATTTTGAGGGGGAAACCAGAATAGGGATTAAGATTAAGATGCGAAATAGTGACGGATCGAGAATTGAAAGTCTGGAAGATATTCCCATCCGGAGCATGATGCCTGATATCGCAAGTATAGATGAGAACGCTGTGAAAGAGCTGATTTACGGACAAACAACACTTGACGATCTGGTAAAAAAAGTGGTAAGTCCGGTTCCCCTGAGTTCGGTAACTGATGGCATTGACCTTGACCGGAAAGAGCAAGTGGTGAGAAGAGTGAACGGACAACGAGCTATTCAGGTACAGTGCGAACCTTCTTACGGTTATAGTCCCGCTCTTGTAAGGAAAACCATGATGGACAAGATTGCTTCTATGAAGCTTCCTGCCGGTTACAGCATGGAATGGGAAGGAGAACAGGAATTACAGGGTGATGCTCTGCGTAATATTTTCAGATATCTGCCGCTATCCGTTTTCCTTATTATCTTAACACTTATACTTCTGTTTAATGATTTCAGAAAGCCGGTTATTGTCCTTGCCTGTATCCCAATGGCTTTTGTGGGCATTGTGCCAGGAATGATACTGGCCGGTCAGCCGTTTACATTCATGGCTATTATCGGTTCGTTCGGACTTATGGGTATGATTGTGAAAAATGCAATTGTACTGATTGATGAGGCGGAGAAACTTATTGCCGGAGGTACTCATAAATATTATGCTGTTATAAATGCGACTATCTCACGGACAAGGCCTGTGTTAATGGCATCTTTTACAACTATATTCGGAATGCTGCCCCTTCTTGGCGATCCCATGTACGGTAGTATGGCAGTTGCTATAATAAGTGGCCTGCTGGTAGGGACTCTTATTACCTTAGTGTTTGTTCCTATTTTATACTCAGCATTTTACAGTGTTAATCGAATTGAAGAAAGTAAAGAAATATCAGTGAAATCATCATGAAGACAATAAAATATTCATTTGTACTAATATTTATAGTCACGAGGTTTATTAGCTATGCCCAGGAAAGGATAACCCTCCAATTATGTCGTGAAATGGCCCTTCAGAATAATGAAGATCTAAGGGTAGCTGATAAACAACTGGAAAGGGCAGAGGCTGAAAAGGCAGCAGTAAAAACTATGCGGTTTCCTGATTTTTCAGCATCAGCCACAGGTATATATCTGGAAAAAGATTTAGAAATAGAAATGACATTGCCTACCCAAAAGCTCAATCCTCTTACAGGCGAGCTGGAGCCAAATATAATGACAGATCCGGCCACGGGTAATGCGATCATGGGACCTGACGGTAATCCTCTTTTTAATATGTATGCATGGCTCCCGCTCAATATAAGTCTTAGCGGGGCATACCTTGCGGGGATTGCATTAGAGCAGCCCGTCTATACCGGTGGTAAAATAAATGCCGGATGTAAAATGGCTGATATAGGTGTTAGAATGGCTGGTGATAACCTTGAACTGCAAAGAATGAAAACTATTGAAGAAGCTGACAAAACATATTGGACTTATATATCAATCTGCCAGAAAGTTAAGTTGGCTGAACAAGTACTTGAAATGCTGTCAGAGCTTGTGGAAAAAGCCAGAAACAGTTACCAGCTTGATATGGCAGCAAAGAAAGATTTTCTGAAAGCAAAAGTAGAGTATAACAATGCCAGTATTAACCTGCAGAAAGCACAGAACGGACTGGAGCTTATTCGTATGGATTTATGCCGGATTACGGGACTGCCATTTGATACCCGGATTAAGGCCGTTGATACGCTGATTACAGTGACTTCTCCGGCAGATATGAAGACAGCAGGCCAATATGTTACCTTGCGGCCTGAATACCGCTTGATGCAAAAAAGTATTGATATGCGCGAGCAGGCAATTAATGAGATCAGGGCGGATTTTTTACCTGTTGCCGGCATTCAAACAGGCTACAGCCGTGTAGGTGGTATTGAATTCAGCGGAACTGATTTTTCTAATTCAAGCCTGAACGTGCTGGCTTCACTGAAAATACCATTATTTCACTGGGGAGAGGGCAAAAAGAAGATAAATGCGGCTAAAATAGAAAAGGAGATCAAGGAATTGGAAATGGAGAAAAACAGGGAATTACTGGAAATGGAAACTGAACAGGCAAGATTAAATTTGAAGCTTGCATGGGAACGGGTAAAGATTTATGAGACAGCCCTTAAGGAAGCCGAAGAAAATTTAAGGGTTTCACGTGACAATTATGAGGTGGGCATGGAAACTATCTCTGATTTCCTGATGGCTCAAACACACTGGCAGAAGGCTAATACTGAACTGATCGATTCTAAAGCAGATTTCAAAATTAAAGAAACCGTATGGATGAAGGTAACAGGGAGATTAAATGCAAAATGAAACAGTGAATATGAATAAAGATATATACACGGGCTTAATTACTTAAATTCAGTGTATTCGTCGTTTTGGGATTATATCCATTATCAATTTTAGTATATATAGTTTTATAAAATAATAGTGAATTTGTGGTAAATTGGCCTTCTTCCTTTTTTGTTATTAAATTTGATGTGGTATTATAATACACTACTGTACGGGTAAAAAATAATTATTGTGCTAAAGCCCTTGTTTGATGCGGTATTCTTGCCACGGCATTAATGCCGTGGTAATAAATAAATTTATATTAACCGGGCTTCAGCCCAAATTATAATACGATTGAAAATAAGATATTTAGTGAATTAAAGGTATTTTTAAAAATAAGAGTTAATAATTTGTCCGGATAACAATGATAAAAATAATAAGCCGGATCTTATTGTGGTAGTGAAAATATAATTTATAAATGAGTGTCTTATAATCGGTAATCTTGCATTTTAAATGATTAAAGAGTTTAGTATAAAAACTAAAATTTTTATTTATAAATTTTTAAATCTTTTGTACACGACTGAAAATCAGTTCGATAAATTTTATAAATTTGTCTAAAAAGGGCGCGAAGTGCCTTTTTAGACTAGACTCATTAAAATAATACAATGAAGAATAATGAACTCCATTTTTTAAGCCGGCTTTCGGCTTATACGGTCAGGAGTTTTTTGATACGCTTCGGACTTGTAAGCGGGGTAGGATTACTATTCTTATTTTTTGCGGTGAATATCGGAGGCCCAAAAGATATTCGGCTAACGATAGGTGAATATCTTATGGTCGTGCTTATTTTTAATATAATCAGCGAAACTAACGTTTTTATTGATCATATAGCCGAAAGATTTTTGCCTATCCCTGAGAAGTTGAGCCTTCGTGTGGTGATCCACTTTGTTGTGAGCCTTATCCTTGCAGTATCAGCTATATTTTATTTTTACCTAATGGTAAAAGATGACCTGTTTTTTTCACATTCCATAGTGCAACTGATGATGCTTTTCGGTTTGTTTTTCATATTCATCCTTACGCTGATCTCTGTTACCCTTCGTATCATTGAAAAGTGGATATATTCGGTAAGGCAGCTGGAAAAGATGAAAAGTCTTAAACTGGTAAGCGATTACAACTCTTTACAGGCGCAGTTGAATCCACATTTCCTGTTTAATAATCTGAGTGTTTTGAAGTCGATGATAACCTTTGATCCGGAAGCCGCCATTCATTTTACCCAGAATTTCACCGATGTATACCGCTATGTCCTTCAGAGTAAAGATAAGGCTACAGTTAAACTTGGTGAGGAACTGGATTTTATTAATTCATATACGGGAATACATAAGGAGCGGTTAGGAGATGCATTTGTTGTGGATGTTGATGTTGGTGATGCAGCCAAAGAAAAGGAAATTCCTCCTATGGCTCTCCAATTGCTTGTCGAAAATGCTATTAAGCACAATATTGCAATAAAGGAAGAGCCATTGGTTATAAGGATAGAAGCTAAAGATGATAGAGTTATAGTAAGTAATAATGTGAATTTAAAAGAATCGGTTTATTCAGAGCAAACAGGTCTGGATAATCTAAAAGGACGTTATGGAATGTTAACAGCCAAGCCAATAAGAATAAGACAGGACAAGGGAAATTATACGGTGGAAATTCCATTGCTGTAGATTAAAGGAAGGCGGATTTATGGAACGCTGATGACGCTGATATAACAGATAATTACGGATAATAAATGAACGTTATATTAATTGAAGATGAAATATACAACTTGCGGCTACTAGAAGGTATGATAAAAAAAGTAAGGCCGGAATGGGAAATTGCAAATACTTTCGGAAGTGTCAGGGAGAGTGTGGAATGGTTACGTAATAATCCGCACCCTGATCTTTTTTTTATGGATATTCAGTTGGCTGACGGACTCTGTTTCTCTATTTTCGATCAGGTAGAGATAAGAAATATGGTAATATTTACAACAGCTTACGATAATTACGCTATACAGGCCTTTAAAGTAAATAGTATTGACTACCTGCTAAAGCCTTTCAGGGAAAAAGACCTGGAGACAGCTATAGAGAAATTTGAGAATTTCAGGAGCCTTTCTCTTTACGATTCTTTAAGAAAAGATTATTCGGAAATAATTAAGGCATTGCGGCACCGTGAAAAGAAATACCGAAAAAGATTCCTGGTTTCGAGAGGCAGTACTTTCTGTAAGTTACAGGTTGAGGATATAGCCTATTTATATAGTGAAAACAAAGTCACTACTGCCGTAACTTTTAGTAATAACAATTATATTATTAATTTTTCTCTTGATGCCCTGGAGGAGGAACTTGATCCTGATATTTTTTTCCGGGCAAACCGTCAGATTATTTTGAATATTAATTCTATCGAAAAGATCGAAAAATATTTTGCAGGAAAATTGAAAGTCCGCTTAAAGCCGCCGTTTAAAAATAATGTATTAGTTAGCAGGCAAAAATTACAGATTTTTAAGCAATGGGTTGATAAGTAAAAAAAATATCATTGAGTTCAGTATAAAAACTAAAATTTTTATTTATCAATACTTTATGTTATTTTTATAAATATCTAAAAATTAGTTTAATAAATTTTATAAATTTGTCTAAAAAGGGCGCGAAGCGCCTTTTTAGACCAGACTTTCGACTTTATAGACAAGCACTTCTAAAAAAGAGATTTCAGTGTTTGAGCATTATCAACGGCATAAGCATGCTGATCGTTGTTGAAATATGCATAAAATTGATTGACATTATCAAGGCTCAGTATTCGTTTTTGCCAGGTCTTAAGTTCTTCTTCTGAATAATTATAATTGTACCAGTCGTTTTTTCCGTGAAATCTCAAATAAACAGTATCTGAAGTTGCAAGTACTTCCTCCGGCAATTGATCGGGAGCTGATAAAATGCAAAATGAGGCTCTATTTTCTTTAAGTACTTTATATACTTTTTCATTAAACCATGACTTATGCCTGAATTCTATAACATGACAGATATCTTTACTTAGCAGGTTACAGAATTCTTCAAGTTTCGGTATATTTTCATGGAGATTTCCGGGAAGCTGCCAAAGTATGCATCCCAGCTGGTCTTCTAACTGGCTGACAATATCGATAAAAGATTGTAACCTGTTCCTGAAGTTTTTATCAATTTTTAGCTTTTTTAAATGTGTGAAGTACCGGTTAGCTTTAACTGTGAATTTGAAATTTTCAGAAGTTCTGTTTTTCCATTCCTTAAGAACTTTCTCTGTCGGCATTTTGTAAAAAGTGTTATTGATCTCCACTGTATTAAAATGCTTTGCGTAGTACTCAAGCCACTGATCTTTAGGTATATCTTCAGGATAAAACTTTTTATTCCAGTCGTCATAATGATATCCGCTGCAACCGATATATGTTTTCATGATTCAAAATTTTTTGCTTGCAGAAAAATCTGCAAAAAATTTGTAATACATTTATCTCATTATATTAATTTAAGATACGGGGATCGAAATATAATTTTTGTCAGTCTACACGGATGTCAATTCAGATTCCGGATTAGTTTTTTTTCCGGTTATTTATTTCGTCTCTGATTACTGAAGCTTTTTCATAATCTTCATTTTGTATTGCTTCGTTGAGCATTTCTTCCAGTTCTCTGATAGTATAATTTGAAAATGAAGAAGTTTTAGTTTTGCCTGCTTTCTTTTCGGGTCTCTTATAGCCAGCTTTTTTTTCTTCTTCGGAATCTAATATTATTCCTGCTTTAGATAAAATTTCCTCCGTAGTATAAATGGGACATTTGAATCTAAGTGCTAATGCTACAGCGTCACTGGTACGGGAATCGATTCTCACTTCCCGGCTATCCATTTCACAAAGTAATTCTGAATAAAAAATGCCTTCTTCCAGCTTATAAATTGTAACTTCGAGTAAACTTATTTCAAATGCAAGCGCAATATTCTTTATTAGGTCATGCGTCAAAGGTCTTGGCGGCTTCAATCCTTCCAACTGAATAGCAATGGCTTGTGCTTCCACAGGGCCAATAATTATAGGCATTCTCCTGTTCCCTTTTTCTTCAGACAGAACTAAAGCGTAAGCTCCTGACTGAGTCTGACTTACAGATAATCCCAGTATGTTTAAACGTATTTTTTGCATCCCAATATAAATCTGGATTTTTAACAAATATAACAATCATTTTGGTATTAATTCAGAAATATACCACTGAATTCATTTATGATTTAATAAAAATAATAGTCCATTATTTGCCATTTTTCTAAAAATAACTACTTTTGCAGTCCAAATTTTAAAATCGTTATGGCTCAAAAAGAGGATGTATTTCCCGCCTTGCGATATAAACTATAATATTATAATTATGTATGCGATTGTAGAGATTGCAGGACAACAGTTTAAGGTTGAAGCAGAAAAAAAGTTGTTCGTGCACAGGCTTAACGCTGCTGAAGGTGAGATAGTCGATTTTGACAAGGTGCTGCTCGTTGATAATGACGGCAAGTTTACAATAGGAACCCCTGTTATTAAAGAAGCAAAAGTATCAGCAAGGGTACTGGAACATTTAAAGGGTGATAAAGTGCTTGTTTTCAAAAAGAAAAGAAGGAAAGGTTATAAAAAGCTGAATGGACACAGGCAGCGTTTTACAAAGATTCAGATTGAAGATATTGTTGGATAACTAAAAATTATTATCATGGCTCATAAAAAAGGTGTCGGAAGTTCGAAGAACGGACGCGAATCGGAAAGTAAACGACTTGGAGTTAAAATATACGGGGGACAGTTTGCAAGGGCTGGGAATATTTTAGTTCGTCAGCGTGGTACACAGCATTATCCCGGTGAAAATGTAGGCATGGGCAGGGATCATACTCTTTTTGCACTTCTTGACGGAACAGTAGTTTTCAGGAAAAAGAGAAAAAATCGTTCTTATGTATCGGTTGAACCTGCTGAGGTAGAAACTTTAGTTGCCGAAGCTGCTCCTACTCAGGAAAAAACCGAAGTTGAAAAAATTGAAATTAAAACAGAACCTAAGGTCAAAGAAGAAAGGTCAAAGGTTGAAGAGAAACCTGCAAAAGAGAAAAAGTCCGCCGCTGAAAAAATTGAAAAAGCAACAGAGGCAGAAACTAAGGGTAAGAAGCCTGTCGAAGAGAAGAAGACTGCTGTTGAAAAAATAAAAGAATCAGCTACCGCTGAAGAAAAACCAAAGGTTGAGAAAAAAACAGAAACGACAGAAGAAAAAACAAAGAGTGCTGATGATTTGAAAAAAATTACAGGTATAGGACCAAAGATATCGGAGATATTAAATGGTGCTGGCATAGTTACTTACAAAGATCTGGCGAGCACATCAACTGATAAGCTCAAGGAAATTCTTGCAGAAGCGGGAAGTCGTTATGTATCTAAGGATCCGGTGCCATGGGTGGAAGAGGCTAAATCAATGACAAAAGAAAAGTAGTGCATTATATTCGGTTGATATTATAAAAATTTATTATTAAATCTTCTGTTGGCAAGGACAGAAGATTTTTTTTTAGGTAATTTTGCATTTTCAATAAAAATAAATTTACATGCTCAATCTTAAATTTATACAGGATCATCCTGATCTTGTGGTTGAAAGGCTGAAAAAAAGAAATTTTGATGCTTCAGCTATTGTTGGAAATATAATTCAGTTATACCGACGGAAAAACGAAATTCAAAAGGAGGCAGATCAGGCTAAGGCTGAAATGAATCTAATCTCCAGAGAAATAGGGAATCTGATCAGCGATGGAAGAAATGATGAAGCCGATTCAGCAAAAGCCCGCACATCTGAGTTGAAAGAAAGTATAAAGCAATTGAATAAGGAGTTTGCTGAAATTGATGGAAAGGTGAGTGAATTGCAGATTTTGCTTCCTAATCTGCCGCATGAATCGGTTCCTTTTGGAAAAGGCGAAGAAGACAATAAAGTGGTAAAAACATCGGGCAAAATTCCCGAGATGGATGAGGAGGCGTTGCCTCACTGGGATCTTGCACAAAAGTACAATCTGATTGATTTTGAACTGGGAGTTAAAATTACAGGTGCCGGATTTCCTTTGTACCGCGGAAAGGGTTCTCAATTACAGAGGGCTTTGATCAATTTTTTTCTTGAGGAGAACCGGAAGGCAGGTTATGAAGAGATTCAGCCACCGTTTCTCGTGAATGAGCAATCGGGATTTGGTACCGGACAGTTACCCGATAAGGAGGGACAGATGTATCATGTAACAGATGACAACTTATACCTTATCCCCACTGCTGAGGTTCCTGTGACCAATATCTACCGTAATATGATTATTGATGAAAAGGACCTGCCTGTAAAGAATACTGCATATAGTGCATGTTTCCGCAGAGAGGCGGGATCTTATGGTAAGGATGTGCGCGGACTGAACAGGCTTCATCAGTTTGATAAAGTTGAGATTGTGCAAATTGTACAGCCGGACAAGTCGTATGAGATATTGAATGAAATGGTAAAGTATGTATCCATGCTGGTGGAAAAGCTTGGGCTTCCTTACCGTATATTACAGCTTTGCGGGGGTGATCTGGGATTTACTTCTGCACTTACTTACGATTTTGAAGTGTTTTCTGCCGCACAGAAGCAGTGGCTTGAAGTTAGTTCAGTATCAAATTTTGAATCATTTCAGTCGGGCCGCTTGAAATTACGATACCGCAAAGCGGGAATTAAGAAGCCTCTGCCGGTACACACGTTGAATGGGAGTGCCCTGGCTTTACCCCGCATCGTAGCGGCTTTGCTGGAAAACAACCAGAGTCCGGGCGGAATTAAAATACCATCTGTTTTGGTACCATATGCAGGATTTGAAATAATAGAATAGGAGAAAACAAAATAAATCGTTAATTTTGTTATCTCCTTAATATGATTCAGAATACCGGAAATAAGTTAGAGAAGGCAATTGCCAGACAGGTAGAGAAAACAGAATATTTTTGTACTGCTGAAAACGTCTCTCCTAATCTGGCTGTCCATGAACTTCGAAAAACTTTTAAGAGGTTACGGGCATGGTTACGTTTTTATCGCAATCTGCCCGGCATCAATGCGGAGCAGGCAATAGAAGAGATACGTCATTTTGGTAAAGACCTGGCACCTTTGAGGGAATCCTTTGTAAATATCAATCTTTTTGAAAAAGAGATGATGGGGCATCAGCTCATTCCTGAAAGAAAGATGAGGATTATAAGAGGAGTATTAATATCTCACAATAAATTACTTACAGGAGAAAGTTTATATAATAATACTATTTGTGGTAAGATCAGGAATTTTTTTTCAGATTTTGATACTTATCTGAACAGAGGTGAAAATATTAGAATTTCAAAATTAATTATCTACCGTGAATTAAGCAGTTCGTATCTAAAAAGCTTCATGAGGTTCAAACGCTTGACAGATGAGAGTCCCCCCGAAGACTTCCATTCACTCCGGAAAAAACTTAAGCGATTGTATTATCAACTTGATTTTATAAGGTTTATACATCCGCGGTATTTTAAGTTAAAAACAGATCAACTCAACAGAATAAATGATCAGCTTGGCAGGGATCATGATTTGTTTGTTTTTATTAAGGAAATGAGTTCAGAGGATTATGATTTTAATTCTGAGGAGCTTTTCATACTAGATAAACAAGTTGAATATCTTCGTGATTTAAACAGAATGAAACTTTATCCACGCTTAAAACAATTTTTTATTGCCGTCCCCGAAGAATTCGATCAAAAAGTAGAACAATTTTTCAAATTATAAGTACCATTATCATGATATTTGAGTGCAATCCCCAAAGTATTTTATATCATCAAATTTCAATAAAAAGTAATTGAGTGGAAATTCAAAAAATTGATATTTAAATATTTAGGTTTATTGTTTATATTCCATTTTTTAGATATTGTTGTTATTAGGCTTTTGGGAGCAAGAACATATTTGCAACAAGATAACAAAGGGTCATTTAGAGGACCGGCACAACGCAGTCAGCGTACTTTAAAGACAAACTCTGTAAGAATTTATAATTTTTCCTTTTAGCTGTTATAATTGCTTGATTGTCATTCCCCCGTCAACCATGATCACCTGACCGGTGGAGTAGTTCAGCATACCTGTTGCCAATGCAACAGCAGCCTTACCAACATCTTCAGGTATTCCCCATCTCTTTTGAAGACTTATACCCTTCTCAAAGAGTCTGTCGTATTTTTTGGTTACTGCTGCAGTCATGTCAGTTTTAATTACCCCCGGACGTATTTCATAGACAGGTATATTGAATTCGCCGAGACGGGCAGCCCATAATTTTGTGGACATTGCAATTCCTGCTTTAGAGATGCAGTATTCTCCCCGGTTAACCGATGCCATTGTAGCTGAAACAGAGGAAATATTAATTATACAGCAATGAAAATCAGGCTCATTTTTTTTTATCCTAACCATATGGTTTGCAAAAAGCCTTGTCAGGAAATATGGTCCTCTCAGGTTAATATTTAAAACTTCATCAAAAATCTCCTCATCAGCTTCCAGTATATCTTTTCTTTCACGTGGGGCTATTCCCGCATTGTTTACCAGTACATTCAATTTTCCGAATTCCGAAACTACATCATGGAAAATTTTTTGGCGGTCTTCTTTTACAGATACATCTCCTTGTACATAAAAAATTTTTCCGCCATATTTTTTAAGTTCTTTTAGAGCAGGCTTTATTTTAGCAGGGTCCCTTACCCCGTTTATTGCCAGACTGAATCCGGCTTTAGCCAGTTCCGTCGCTATTCCAAATCCTATTCCCCGTGATCCGCCTGTAATTAAAGCTGTTTGTTTCATTTCATTATAATTGTTTATTTTAAAGGTATGAAATGGAACTCGTCATTTATAATGTATTCCCTGTGTGTATGATAGTTCATGACTCGTTTCATTTTGTTATTATTTGACATAAAATCCGCTATTTTACTTAACTCCTGATTATCTTATCTGATTAGCCTTAGTAACAATGATTCTAATGCAATTCCGGAATTTCCACCCAGGTTTTTTTCGCCCAGCTTTCCAGTCCCTTTTCACCCAACTGAACTCCTTTGGCCCCTTCAAGTAAATTCCACGGGAATGGTTCATTTTTAATTACATGTTTAAGGAATAACTCCCATTCAGCCTTAAAAGCATTATTATATTCTTCCTGATCCGGCACTTTATTCCAGCCATCGAAAAAATTGATAGCTTGGGCGATATCCGGGTTCCAGACCGGTTTAGGGGTATTCCCGTAGTGTTGTGTCCAGCAATCACGAAGTCCGGCTATAGCCGATCCTTTTGTTCCGTCAACATGAAGAGTGAGCAGATCATCTCTCCTTATTCGAGTAACCCATGAGGAGTTGAAATGAGCAATAATATTGTTTTCCAGCTCAAAAGTTGCATAAGCAGCATCATCGGCAGTACATTTATATTTGTTTCCTCGTTCGTCAACTCTTTCGGGGATATGGGTTGCACCCAGACAGAATACGCCCTTTACTTTTCCGAAAAGATTGTCAAGGACATATCGCCAATGGCAGAGCATATCCATGATAATTCCCCCGTCGTCTTCTTTGCGATAGTTCCAGCTTGGCCTTTGCGCGGGAACCGTATCTCCTTCAAAAACCCAATAGCCGAATTCGCCGCGTATTGAGAGTATTTTTCCGAAGAAGTCATTCTGGATCAGTCTTTTCAGCTTTAATAATCCCGGCAGCCACAATTTATCCTGCACTACACCATGTTTTACTCCTGCCTTTTCACAAATCCGGTATAATTCAAGTGCTGTACGTGTATCAGTGGCAATTGGCTTTTCGCAGTACACATGTTTACCGGCTCTTGCCGCCTGTTTTACTGCCTCTGCACGGCGTCCGGTAGTTTGAGCATCGAAATAGACCCGGTATTGAGGATCGTCCAAAAGTGAATTCAAGTCAGTCGACCACTTCTTTATACCCGATAATTCTGATAATTTTTTAAGCTTGATCTCATTTCTTCCTGTCAGAACCGGATCAGGCATAATATATTCAGAATCGCTGACCTTAACTCCACCCTGTTTTATTATTTCAAGGATTGAACGCATTAAATGCTGATTGGTTCCCATCCGGCCTGTGACGCCGTTCATTATTATTCCTATTTTATGGATCATGATTTATGTAAAGTTAAGATATGAGTCTGGTCTAAAAAGACGCTTCGCGCCTTTTTTAGACAAATTTATAAAATTTATTAAGCTATTTTTTTATTGCAAAAGACATAAAAGTTTTATACTGAACTCAGATATGCCTTTTTAATTTTTTCAAGATACTCATTTTGATTTATTGCCCAATATTTATCAGAAAAAATTTCAACTTCATTGAAGCCTTTGAATCCGGCTTTTTCCATCCATCCACGTATTTCTGGGATATTAATACATCCGTCACCCATTAATCCGCGGTCATTCAGAAAATCTACCGTAGGCACATTCCAGTCACAGATATGAAAAGCTATGATATTTCCATTCTTACCGCATCGTTTGATCTCCCTGTGAAGGTTGCTGTCCCACCAGAGATGGTAAACATCTATAGCCACGCCGACGAAATCCGAATTTATCTGTTCAGCCATACTATTCGCCTGGGCCAAAGTGTTAACAGCCGATCTGTCGCCCGCATACATAGGATGCATTGGCTCTATCGCCAGTTTAACATTGGTGCCATGAGCTTGTGGAAGTACCTTAAGTATTCCTTCCATAATTTGCTCGCGTGATTTTTCTAGTGACTGTCTGCTTTCTGATCCGGGAACTAATACAAGAACAGGAGCACCTATAGTGCTTGCTTCATTAATAGCACTCAGGTTATCATCTATGGCTTCCTGTCTCCTTTTTTTATCTGCTGAAGAGAAAAAACCGCCGCGGGCGACTGAAACTACCTTTAGGGGTGAATCATCCAACAACCTTCTCATTTCATTTAAGTTTTGGCCTTTCAGTACATTCCTCCAGACAGTAATTCCGCTGATGCCGGCAGCAGTGTAATTTTCAATACATTGCTTCAAGCTCCATGGTTTGTTTGTTATTGTATGCAGACAGAGTTTTGAGAGGTCTTTTATTTTTGTTGGCATTTTATTAATATTTTGTCATTAATGTCATTAATTCTCGTTTCCCTGGTAAATTATTTTTTATCACGCTGACATAAAAGTCAAGGCAATAAATACCTCATCATAAAAATTTCAGCATAAATGCAGGGTCATAACAGGTTACCAAAAATAATCCGGGCTTATTTATACACATCCCAGGAAGGAATAATACTTATCTTTATTAATGATTTTCTGTAAATATAATACAACTTCCCTGGCATGATAATCACCCCACATTGATGATTCTCCACATGCAATTTTCTGTTCTGCAGGCACATTATCCCACCCGTTTGGTTGATGGTAGATGCTGTGAAGTATCAATCCCTGATGATCAGTATTGCTATTAAGATAAGGATGGTTAAGCAAGGTCGTTATCACTGTCAGACCTGCCTGCCAGTATTTATCGCCCGATTCCCTGTCACCTTTTTCTTTCAGGAAATTTCCCAGTCTCAATAATCCCTGTGCACCGATAGCAGCGGCAGAGCTGTCGACCGGTTCCCAATCGTTAAAAGGATCTGCCGGTTTATTCAGGTAATCGCCCAGTTTATGAAGATTGGGGGCACCTGTATCCCAGTAAGGGATTCCGTCAGAAGGAGTATTTACTATATAGAAATCACAAGTTGCTCGTGCTGCTTTAAGCATTATATTTTCAACGGTATCTTTTCCTCCTGATTCTTTTAGCTCATCTTTATCTATTCTTTGTAAAGCTTCAAGTTCTTCGGCAAATCCCAGCATAGCCCATGCCAGTCCGCGTGTCCATGTTGAAAAACCTGTATAACCCTGCTGTGAACAGGAGCACCGGAAGTTACCATCGTTGATATTGAAAATGCTTTCGTGGGCTGTCCTGCCCCAAACATCATACCGGTCACGTCCTTCACCATAGAATACAGAGTATTTAGCAGTTGAAAGGATATGGCTGATAGCCCTGTTGAGTAAGGAGATTTTTAAATCGTTCTCCCCCTGAAGTACATGTCCCAAAAGATGAGCAGCCACTAAAATGCGGCATGACCTTATTGTGTCAACAAAAAGAGAGTGTGGACCGTTGAAAGAATAAATATAACCACCATCTTTAATCGGAGTCCATCGGCTGGCCTGTATTGCTCCCGATATTTTCACAGCCATCTGATAAAAATTTTTTTCCCATTCATTATAAGGTATTTTCCCTTCATTCATAAGCCGTAAAAGATTCCCGTATGTGCTGAGGTTATTAAAACCATGATCGTGGACGCCAATATGACTTATATGGGTTGCCATTTTTCCTACAGTTGCTTTTTTTGCTGTTTCCAGAAAATATCTGTCACCCCCGGCATCAAACTGCAAAAGGGATGATCCGTACTGAAAGCCCTGAGTCCACTCAGTCCACTCGCGTGAAATATATTTCCCGTTAACTGTAAATACCGGTGAACCTTTTGAATAATCCGAATCTTTTTCAATTTTTTTAATCTTTTCTCCGGAAAGCTCCCAGAAAAGATCAATTTTGTTTCGAAGCTCTTCGGTATTGCATTGAAAATCAATATTAATCATATATCATATTTTATTAGTTAAATTTCACCTTTTTGATAATTGACTCATCTTTACAGTATTCCAACATCTGTCTGCTGGACATGCGGAGAAGGGGATGCTTAAACTCAGGAGCTATTTCAGTCAGGGGGACCAAAACAAAAAGCCTTTGTTGAATGAGAGGATGGGGAATTATCAGTTCACCGGTTTCCATAAATATATTATCGTAATATAAAATATCAATGTCCATTTCACGTGAATTGTATTTTCCTTCTCCGGGTTCTTTCATGAATAAGTTTTCAATCTCATGAATTTCTGTCAGTAATTTTTCAGGAGTCAATTCACTTTCAATGATAAAAACCTGATTCCAGAAATTATTTTCTGCATGAAATCCCCATGGAGGGGTTTCGTATACGGAAGATTCATTAGTGATTTTTCCAAGTTTTGTTTCAATCAGAGTGCAGGTTTTTTTAAAATTTGACTCTTTTTTTCCAATATTTCCACCTATTCCTAAAAAAATTTCGTGCATAAAATCATATATTTGTTGTATGGTAGACTATAAAATATATTATTATTGGAAATTAATCCTTTTATAATAACAGTACCCGGTAATTCCGGTACAGCCTGCTTGTCCTTTTACAGGTTGGCAAACATATATACCTCACGTTGGCACACAGAACCCTCTCGTTACTTACTTACGTTAACAGAAAGGTTAAGCGATATTTCATCATAATGTCAACTGATATTGAAAAAGGCTAAATTGTAACTAATCAGTCTGCAAATTAGCGATAAACTGTAATGATTTTAAAACATTATTATTGTTTTTTAAGGTAGTATCAGTAACCGATCTAAGAACAGCG
>CAZTAL010000073.1:0-12515 GCA_964611525.1 uncultured Prolixibacteraceae bacterium | reverse complement strand
GCTATTAATAATTATAGATATTGAGCTGTCAAAAAGCTCTTTATAACGATATAATGTATCTTTGTTATAGCCTAAATTATTCTATTATAAGTGGTTTTGCTGATTCTACAGGAATTTTTTGCTTACCTAAAGAGTTTATTTTTCCAAATAAAAAGTCATCCGCAATTTGACTTAATAAATTACGCATTACATTTAATTCAACTGATTGATTTAACCACTTAACATTTTCTAACCATTCAACAGAAAATGAATTTAAACGCTGTTCAATATCTAATTCATTTATTAATGCTTTTTGTTTGGCGTGATGGAAAATATTCATCCAGTCAAAAGAATAGTTTAACGACAAATAAATAATATCTACAATATCTTTTGGTTCATCACGGGAAACTAATGCAGTTAATTTATTTGCCAGAATATTTAAAGGAGTATCAATTTTTCCGTATTTAAAACTTACCGGATTATTTGCATGATATTCTACATCATTAATAAATTCAATCTTTAAGAATATTTTGTTGTTTTCTGAAATAAAAAAACGGGCAAAATCTTCATAAAAAAGAGATTGTTGAATATTTACATCAAAATGTTTTAAGATTTTGTTTTTTAATTCTGTTATATATTTTTGATAATGTTTGTTTGCATTTATAAAGAAATCAAGGTCATCACTGAAACGGTGTTTCAGATAAAAACGTCCGAGGGCTGTTCCACCTGTCAGATAAAAGGGGAAGTCAAGTTTGCCCCACCATGCGAAGAAATTATCCTGCAGTTGGTAAAGTTTGGTGTAATCTTTTTCTGACGAATTCATATTTTTGGCGTAATGATCGGGATTTAAGCCGGCTTATTAATTTTGTAGTCAATAAATCTTTTATTTCGTTTGGAGTAAATAACTGAAGAACAGTAAACCATGAATAAGATTCAACTACTTTAAGAAAAATCATTTCTTTATTGTAATGCCCGGCTGATTTTTTATTACCTTTTATTACTTCATTTATATCATTAACCGGAATATTATAATCCCATAAAATTTGTTGTAATAATATATTTTTTTCCGCTTGTTGCATTATATTTTTATATATAATTGAGTTCAAAGTTACAAAATATCAGGGGAATACATTTGGTATAAAAAAATTATTATTTAAAATATGAGATAAGTATAATTCAAATATATATTTTTAATAGTGTTCGCCCATTAAGTTAAGAGTCTGATTTAAAAAGCTTTGAAGTCAAAAAATGTGAGTTTACTATTACTAAATGACCATTTTGAGGACAAGGTCAGTGGATTTATGGGCAGACTTTCATTTGTTTGCATTTATAAAGAAATCAAGGTCATCACTGAAAAAGGTATCTCAGATTAAAAATCATCCAGAATATCGTCGAGTTTTGTTTTTATTTCATCAATATCTTCTTTTAACTTCTGTTGGAATTCATTCCATTCTTCTTCGGAAATATCTTTTATCTTATTTAATTTTTCATTTGCAGAGACCCGCCTTTCTTGTATTTCATCAAGTATTTCATTATGCTCTTCGGTAAGTTCCTTTTCCCCTTCTTCAATTTTGCTGTTTAACTCCCTTATTTTATCATTGATATTAGAAAACTCTTTCCCTACTAACTGTTTAAGTTCCTCTTTTTTCTTTTGGAACTCGGCGCTAATTTCTTCTTTTCCCGTGGTCTGGTCATCATTATCACTTTTTTGTTTTTGCTGACCTGTATTGCATGCTGCCAATGCAACTACACTGATAAGTAATACTACTGATATTTTTTTGACTTTTAACATGATAAATTTGTTTAAGTATTTATTAATTGTTAACGGCTGACTGCTATTTCAAAATAACATAACATTTCCCGGAAAACCTGAAAAAAAATGTAAAAAAACTTTAAAAAAGGATATATTTAGATAATAGACTACATCTTGATAACAGAAAGGAATTTTCCAGAGTTTTCCCTTTGCACAAAAATAAAGATTCCATCTTGATTAAAGGATATGTGGTCTTCCTGAAATTTTTTTCAATTACAAGAAGGAAGACAGGTTTTTCTCATTACCAAATTATAACGTAGAAAATAGATTTTTTCCCTGATCAAAAGTCTTTCAAACTCATTCAATCTTCAACCAGATTTGCTTCAAGAGAAATATTTATTGAACCAAGTGCTTTGGAAACCGGACAGTTGGCTTTGGCTTTTTCCGCAAGTTTCTGAAAAAGTTCATTACCTATTCCGGGTATTTTAGCATTTAGCTTCAACTTGCTTTCAGTTATACTGAATCCGCCGTTTTCAGCTTCAATGGTAACACTGGCTTCAGTTTCGATTGATTCGGGATCAAATCCTTCCTCTGCTATCAATCCTGACAATGCCATTGAAAAACAGCCTGAATGTGCGGCTGCTATCAGTTCTTCCGGATTTGTACCGTCTCCTTCTTCAAAACGGGAGGTAAAGTTATAAGATAATTCACGGTCCATTGAATTTAATTTCAACGTTCCTGTTCCTTCTTTTAATGTTCCTTGCCATTTTGCATTTGCTTTTCTTGTTTTCATGTTTTTTGAATTTAGATTTTTATTCTTCAGGAGGAGTATAAGTTACTATAATATCATTATCGACCTCTGTTGCTCCTCCTTCCAAAGCGTTAACCTCTGCATATTGCTTTTCGAGTTCTGTTTCAACGTTCCCTGTCAGAGTAGCAGTGCCATTTGAAACAGTAACATTTATGTCATCCTGATTTACATATGGTGACCACCACAATTGTTTTTTAATTTTTTCCTTTATTTCCGTGCCTGTCTTATCTGGTTCTATATCAAGATCATATAATGGAGGGTAATATGTATTCCATCCGTAATAATCGTAGTAATCGTAATCTTCGGCGGTCTGTACTTTCAGATTGTTTCTGACATCAACAACTCCTTTGGCACATTTCACAACATATTCCGCAAGTTTCCTTTCCTACCAGGAATTGACAGTGCCGGTCATAGTCACAACGCCGTCACTGACATCAATAACAACCTCCCATGATTCTGTAGCCGGATCGTCTAAAAGAGTCTCTCGTATTTCTCTTTCAAGAGTATAATCATCGCGTGAAGGAGTATCTACCTTAATTCTGTTTATAACTCCCCTGACACCCTTGACCATTTCGGTAACTTTAACTACCCTGTTTTTATCCAAAAGGTTATTAACGGTACCTGACAGTGTTACAATCCCGTCGCTGGTTTCAACATCTATCATTTGAGAAGGTGTTGCCGCATGAAGGATTAATTGCCGGTCAACAGTATTGGTAATTTCTCTGTCAGTGATCTCCCTATCAGCAAACAAATTTGTTGAATTTAACAATACCATTAGTAGAGTGATCCAAAAAATTCCTGTGATCTTAATATTACAAATTTTTTTTCTTTTCATAATTATTAATTTTTATATTTTAAAAATTTAATGCTTCAGTCGCCCGACCGGAGATATTTATCAAACTACATTTTATGATCCGGACTCTTTCCCTGTATCGTTTATTTCAAAAAAAAATCTTTACGGGTATGAATAATGAAAATATTATGCCGTTTTAAGATAAATCCGGTAAAATCGTATAAAACAATTATCAAAAGGATAAATTAACCGGATTTGCTCTATAAGAAATGTTGAATAAATCCACAGTTGAGGCTAAAATTCTACAATAATTATAATTGGATTATAAATAAATCCGTAGTTATTTATTAAAATGTTTGTAGGATTTCTATCAATTTATCCTCTCATAGAAATGTTCGTCTGTTAAGTTAAGATTGTAGTTTAAAATGCTCTCCGGCACGATCAGTGTGGACTGAAAAAGGTGAGTTTAGCTTGTACTGATTGTCATTTTAAGTTCGGGGACAATGTAGTCGGCAGACTTTCCGGATGAACCCGAAACAGTAATAACTATTTATGGCATAAAATTAGAATTAATAATATAAAAAGTAAATATTATGACATTACGTGAATTAAAATCAGAATTAGACCGGAAAATGATTGACATTAAAGAAAAAATCCGGGAACTGGAAGGTTTAGTGAAAGAACAGGATGTTGACAAAAGTGAGTTGAAAGATGTTCTTGATGAATTAAGGAAATTGCAAAAGGATATTGTGGGGCAATACAATCAGTTAGATAGTTTAAAAGCAGAAGAAAAAGAAAGATTTGAGAGGCTTGAAAAAAATGTTTACACTAATCTGGAAACTTTTGATGAAGCCTTTTTAAAGGCAGGCTCTATGGTTAAACAAAGTAAATTTGCCAGCCGTGACCGTTCAGTTGATTTTAAAAATCCCCCGGGAACCAAATAATGAATAATTTAAAAATATATAACAATGAAACGTAGTCTTAAAGAACTTAAAAATTATTCCCTGAAGGCTATTGATGGTGAAAAGGGGAAAGTCAAGAATTTTTTATTTGACGATGAAACATGGGTAATAAGATATCTGGAAGCTGACCTAGGAGGTTTTTTTTCTACAAAAAGAGTTTTGATACCCAGGCAATATCTTGGCGAACCGGATTGGGAAGAAAAACATTTTCCGATTGACCTGTCAGTAAAAATGATTGAGAATTCACCTGACATGGATTTTGATCTTCCGGTATCAAGAAAATATGAACAAGAACTGCTTGAACATTATGAGTTAAAGCCTTACTGGCCTGCCAATATTGCGGCTTATCCTCCGAGAATGTCGATGTTGCACCCGGAAAATCCCTTCCGGATTCCTGAATCAGTAGCTGAAAAAGAACAAACAGGTACTAACCTGAGAAGCTTCAGGGAAGTTAAAGGATATTATATACATGCAGCAGATAACGGATTCGGGCATGTCAACGATCTGATAATTGACGATGAGGACTGGCAGATACTTTTCGTAGTAGTTGATACAAAAAATATTGTGCCGTGGAGCAAGGAGGTTATATTGCCCATTGAAGTGATCGATAAAATTAGTTATCTAAATAAAGAGGCCAAAATTAATCTCACTAAGGATACTATTAAAAGTGCACCGGAGTATAAACCTGCAATGGCTATAAATGCCGAATATGAGAAGGTGTTGTATGATTTTTACGGCAGACAGGTCCGGTAGAAATTTTTTGTTTTCAGACATAAGGTTATAACAATAATTGGTAAATTACACTTCCTAATAGGTTAAATACTGTAACTATGATACATAATTGGTTATTTACAGTGAGTGTTGCCCTGATAGCAACTTTTTGTCAAACCCGTGACAGATCAGCAAACTCCGGTAATTCTAATCCGAATTTTATTCTTATCATGGCCGATGACCTTGGATATGGAGATATTTCATGCTATGGAAATAGTTTTATTCATACTCCAAATATCGACGGACTGGCTACTGAAGGGATCAGATTTACCAATTATCATTCCAACGGGGCAGTCTGCAGTCCGACCCGTGCAGCTTTAATGACCGGTAAATATCAGCAACGGACGGGAGTCGAAGGAGTAATTACGGCAGCTAATCATCGTGATGTCGGATTAAGTCTTGATGAAATTACCCTAGCTGAAGAGCTTGATAAATATGGTTATGAATGTGGTATTTTCGGTAAGTGGCACCTTGGATATGCCTCGGAATACAATCCTGTACACCATGGTTTCAAAAAATTTACCGGTTATGTCAGCGGAAATGTTGATTATTTTTCACATGTAGACCAGCAGGGGTATCTCGATTGGTGGAGGGATACGGTAATTAATGATGAACCTGGTTATACAACTGATTTGATAACCCGTCACGGAGTTGAATTCATTAAAAAGAATAAGGATAAACCATTTTTCCTTTATCTGCCGCATGAAGCTCCGCACTACCCGTATCAGGGCAGAAATAGCAAACCGTTGCGCAGGGTAGGGGTTGCAAAAACTATGGGTGCCCCGGAGGACAGTATTACTGTGCTTTATAAAGAGATGGTGGAAGTGATGGATGAAGGAATAGGAAAGATAATAAAGACACTTAAAGAGACGGGCACGTATGAAAATACTTTAATTTTTTTCTGTTCTGATAACGGTGCGAACAAAAACGGAAACAACGGTATTCTCAGGGGATTTAAAGGTGGCGTTTATGAAGGTGGACACAGGGTTCCCGCTGTTGCATGGTATCCCGGTGAGATAGGTGCCGGAACTGTGTGTGACGAGCCGGTTCTGTCAATGGATATATTACCCACTTTTCTGGATTTTATTGATAAAAAGCCTTCAGGAAAAAATATAGACGGAGTTAGCTTTAAATATGTCCTGCTCAATTCCGTTGAGCAGTTACCTGAAAGGGATCTTTTCTGGAGTTTCAGGAATCAGGATGCCATTATAAGCGGAAAATGGAAAATGGTCGTCAGGATAGTCAATAATGATGAGAATACAGAATTATTCAATCTGGATGAAGATATTCAGGAAAAAGTAAATATGGCTGAACAACAACCGAAAGTCGTTCAACAACTTAAGGAAAAACTGATTTCCTGGCAAAGGGAGACGAGGAGAGGAGTGGCTAATTTAACAGATTAAAGCTATTTGAAAATGCATAATCGGAGTCAGAACCCATAAGTGGATTAACATAATAAACAGGGTCGTAATCTGAAGTGTCATTCAGGATAACGGTTTTTTGCACCCTGTATTAAGTGCTAATGATAATATTAAAAGAACCAGATAATTAGTTTTCATGAGGTATAATATTAACTTTTAGTCATCATTTCAATTATCGATTTCATCTCTATTGTAAGCCCTTTATATTCAGTCTTTTTGTTGCCGGTCATGTTAGTAAGCATGACAGCCTTACTGATATTGAATTTTTTGCAGAAAAGAAATAAATTATTAAAATCATTATCACGGATCTTTGTTTTATATTTCACTTCTGTCGGTATGACTTTTTTATCGTGTACGTCAATAAAATCAACTTCATGATTATATGGATCACGCCAGAAAAACCGGTAAGATTTTAAAGATAATAGGGCGTTTTCTGCAAGGAGACCGGGCTCAGGAAGTAAGTCAGGATTAACAGCAGTACAAAATGATGGCGAGGTAAGATATAAACGTTTCATTTTTTTTTCTGAAGTAAGCTGATTGGCAGAATAATTATATAGTACTTTGATAAGAAATGCCTGTTCAAGGATACTAATATATTTACTGATTGTTTTTGCTGAAAATTTTAAATCATTTGCCAGATTTTCATAATGAAGATTTTTGAATAATCATATCTGAAACCTTTATTCCAATGCCTGTTGAATTTTAATAAATTTATCATTTTATAATTTACGGGAATTTAAGTTCCGGTATTTTATAAAAATAACGGAAGTACAAATATAATATCTTATAATTTAAGGGAAAAAATTTTTGAAATATTTATCATACTCTAATTTTTATAGAGTGCAGTAAATTAATTTTGTTGGTGTAAAAAACACAAAACAAAATTTAATCATTTATTCACTTTAAAAATATGAGTTATGAAAAAATTATTTAACAAGAAGATGACTTTTTTCGATGATTTATCTTTTAAGGAGTTAAAAAGTACAAATGGAGGAACTACTTGTCCCGGTATGGGCGATTATTATGCTGCAGGTCTTGGAGGAATTTATTTTGGAAATTTTTGGAAAGGAGTTGTAAAAGGAATATTTAGTCATTTTTAATTTATTTATAATGAAAACTGTAAGCACAATTGAATTAAAAAAAATAAATGGCGGTTATTATTATACCAATGAAGAGATAAATTCAATGAAACCCCAAAGTTGCAAAACAGCTGAAAATATTGGATTTTCTGTTGGAAGGGCAATTGCCTTTATTGGTGTTTATTTAATTACCAAAAGATTTTAAATCAGTCTTCAATTTATTGTAAGACATATTTATAAAGTTGTTTTACAAAAGACATATATTATTGAAGAAGAAACTTAATGGTACCATTGTTAAATGGCAGAAAAAATACTTAATTTTATAAAAAAACCCTCATTGTGCATTGAGAAAGGTAATATTTCAGGTAATGCGTTTTTTAAGTTACTTTTCCTTTTTTACATGATATTAATACCGGCTTCTGCGTTTATTTTTATTTTGCATATATTAGAAATTTTGCCTTCTAACAGGAATGAAGATCCGGATGCTACTTTGAATTCGCTTGGTTATATTATTTTTCTGGCTCCTCTTTTAGAAGAGTTGGTTTTTCGATTGCCGCTGAGATTAAGCAGGATAACACTCTCTGTAAGTTTTGCGGTATTTATTATTGCCGTTATTAAAAATTTTTTTATACAGGAAGATAATTATACAATATATTTATTATCAGTTCCTCTTTCTGCTATTATTTTTGGTTTATTATCATATGTAACAGATATATATTTAAAGATTAATAAATTATGGGAAAAGCACTTTTTCTATGTCTTTTATTTTTTTGTATTAATATTTGGATTATCTCACCTGTTTAATTATAATGAAATACACTGGTGGATGATATTGAGTTCACCTTTACTTACTTTGCCGCATATTATCATGGGATTGTTCCTGGGATTTATCCGGATGAATTACGGTTTTTTGTATTCCTTTTTCTTTCATGCAACGATTAACTTAATCCCGTCGGTACCACTTATTGTAAAAATGCTGATTATGCTTTAAAAATTTTTTTTATTCTAAAAAAGATAAGGGAGCATGAATTTTGATTATCATGACAAATTTTTTAAAATAATATAATACAATTTGTATATGTAAACAAGCTATTTTACAATGAAAACCTTAATCATATTATTATTTATTATTTTTTTGACCGGCGTTGAAGCCTTACCTCAGGAACAGCAACCGGTACCATATACGCTGGCTGACAGAGACCGGTTAATTAAAGTAGAAACAGAGATTGGATCTATTCGAAATGAAATGAATTCCATTAGAAGTGAGATGAATTCTCTGCGAAATGAAATGAATGCAAAATTTGAATCAATCGACAAACAATTTGTTTACCAACAAAAACAAATAGATGATCTGAAAACACTTTATTATTGGGGCTTTGGTAATTATTATTACTCTTCTTGTTTTTATGATGGGATACATGATATGGTATCGACGTACAGCCTTGAAACCAGCCCAAACAAGTGCTGAAGAAGCCAGGGATAAAACCAAAAATCTTATTACTGTCTTACGGAAATATGCCAAATTCCACCCCGATCTGGCTGATATACTAAAAACATACGGAATATTATAAAAAAACTTGGCATATCGGCCTTAAGGGGGAAAAATCAATTTTAGGCAGACATAGAATATTTGAGTTTCTTAGAGATTAAAATCCTGCTACATTCCATCCTTCCCTGTAGTTGCGGCTAATGTACTTATCGGCATCAGGATTATTAGTAATTTTCATATTGACAGGATCCCATTCCAGCAGTTTATCCGGAACGCGGATTGCTATAGTTCCCAAAAGAATGGCTTCGTTCATCGGGCCGGTCTGTGCAAAATGTGATTCGGTATTTTTACCACCAAGACACGCATCTGCAAAGAGGTGGTAATGATTACGGTCTTTGAACCTTGGTAACCTGTAATTTTTAAATTTTTCCTGTGGCAAAAGAATCAGACTGCCTCCGTGCTGAACAAGTAAAGCACCTTCTGTTCCAACCAGCATAGCTGATTCAGGGGGATAGGTCTCTCCCTTGTATAAATCCCTTATATTCTGAGGAGGATAAAACTCACCGTCAAACCATTCTACCAGAAGGGTATCAGATTCAGTCATGTCGTTACCCGGAAATATCCAGGTTATGTGATCGGATTGCGGCCAGGTATCTGCTCTCCGTTCTGAAGTGTTCTTCCATGATTCCTGTACTTCCGCGATAACATTTTTCGGTGCTTTAAGATCCAGCCCCTTCCATACAGCGTCGAAGATATGACATCCTATGTCGCCCGACCACCCGGTACCAAAGTCAAGCCAAGCCCTCCACAGCATAGGATGATATATATTAGGTGCATACGGCCGTTCGGGCGCTGTCCCGATCCACAGGTCCCAGTCCAGATTATCCGGTGGCTCCTGTCCCTGTTCAGGCCTTGGACCTTCGAGCCGGTATCTCTCTATTGCACCGGGACGGTTAGAGCAGAGATATACATGTTTTACCTTTCCAATTGCGCCTTTTTTGATCAGTTTAACTGCTCTTTGGTCATTAGCAGATGAAGCATGCTGCGTGCCCAACTGAGTGATCACTCCATGTTCAACAGATGCATCGGTAAGCTGACGTACCTCGGCAATATCATGACATAAAGGCTTCTGGCAATATACATGTTTGCCAAGCTGAATAGCCTTGTGGGCTATAGGAAAATGATTATGATCAGGTACCGTAACATTGACAGATTCAATGTTATCTTTCTCCTTTTCCAGAAGTTCACGCCAATCGGTATATTTGCGTGCTTCGGGAACAACTTCAGAAGCTTTTGCCAGTCTGTTGGCATCCACATCACATATTGCCACGATCCTTACATTGGGATGCTTTATAAAATTATTCATATCACCAAAACCCATGCCCCCGACACCTATGCAGGCATGGTTCAGTATGCCTTTCGGAGCGCAGGATTCAAGAATCATGGGAGCAGCAATAGCTGCTGTTGTTGCTGTTTGGATAAATTTCCGTCGTGATAATGAGTACTTTTCTTTGTTCATGGTCATGATAATTATTTTGAATTAGATTACGTTTTTCAGCTAAATAAAATGAACTTATACTGAGACAATCAATGTTATTTTACCATAATGTAAATATAGTGCTAATCATTTTGAAATTCAAAATAAATTAATTATTCATGTTATTTTATTTATTGCCATAACTATATTGATAACATCGGAAAAATAAATATGATGGTATTTACGGAATAACCAGCTTATCTCTTTCTGCAATGTGCTTTTCTAATTTTTCAGAAAGCTTTTCGACGAGTTCTTTATTATTGGATTTTTCGGATATATTAACTGTCTCTTCCGGATCTTCAACCAGGTTGTAAAGCATTCTCACCGTTACCTCTCCGGTTTTATCACTGAACCATTCGGTGGTTATATTTTATTTAGCTTTACTATTCATAATCTGCCCCTGTCAAACTGTTTAATACCGATTCCTGCCATTTGCGAAGTTCAATTTGCATCTCTTCAACAATTTCAGGATGTTCATCAGCCAGGTTTTTTGTCTCTGCCGGATCATTCTGAATATTGTACAGTTCAAATCCCTTTTCATTGGGTGACTCTCCTTTAACTACCAGCTTATATTGATTTTTCATTATTGTACGTTCTCCACCAAAATCATTTTCTGAAATTTCGTCATATTTCAGATTTCTGAAATCGCGGGTATATTTCCCTGCCATTATTTTAGCAAGAGGGGTAGTTCCTTCCTGGAGCTTAGGATCGATGTAAGGTTCTGCCGTTTCATCGAATACTTTTCCGGGTTCAAATTGCCAAAAACAAAGTGGTTTTGTCCGTTTTTTTGCCGGATCGTTAAAAAACGGAACCATGCTTATTCCGTCAATAGGTCTATCGGGCAAAGACTGGCCGGTCATTTCAGCCAGTGTAGGCAGAATATCACTGGTGACCGAAACAGCATCAGTAGATGCCGGCTTTTTTATTACTGCAGGCCATTCTATCACTCCCGGAACCCGTACGCCACCTTCATACAAGCTTCCTTTTTGATTCCGGAGAGTCATTCCCGTCCGACCGGCGCTTGGGGGAGTACCATTATCTCCACAATAAAAAACAAGGGTATTTTCTTTTAGATCATTGTCTTTGAGCCACATTCTTAACTTGCCGATAGCTCTATCCATTGCCGTTATTTCAGCATATCGTTCCTGTAAAACATCCCTTAATGGCCGGCTTACCCTTTTCCCTGTTTTATTGGATGTCAGTCCCACTTCTCTTTCACTCAGATTGTCGGGTAGATTTTCATAAATAGCCAGATCCTGTGGTAATCCACTATAAGGTTCATGGGGAGATCCAAACCAGACCACAGCCATGAATGGCTTGTTCTGTTTTTCCGATTTTTGTATGAATTGTATGGCAGCGTTTATAACAATTTCGGAACTTTCCCCTTCAATTTTCTGGGGATCTTCTCCGTTTCTTGAGAGAACCGGATTTAGTTCAAAAAAGTTATCATGCGACAGCCATTCATCAAAGCCCATAGCTCCCGGATTAGTGGGTGAGGATTTTTTTACAGGTCCTATGTGCCATTTACCAAAATGGGCACATGCATAACCAGCATCTTTCATAATATGTGCAATGGTAATTTCTTCGGGCCGGACTGACCAGCCCGGAGTGAAGGTACCATAGCGATTCGGATGTCTGCCTGTCATAAAACTGCCACGCGTTGGAGAACAACTTGGATGTCCCGAATAGAAACGGTCAAAGCGCAAACCGGTGGCTGCCATTTCGTCCAACACAGGTGTTTTTACAAACGGATGACCATTATAGCCGGTTTCATCCCAGCCGTGGTCGTCACCCATAAGCAATACAATGTTTGGAAGTTTTTCCTGATCAGTTTCTTTTTCCTTTTTTGAACACGAACAGGAAAATGTTACTGACAAAATGATTAATGTAATCCCGATTGTTTGTATTTTTTTATTCATA
>CAZTAL010000072.1:0-4618 GCA_964611525.1 uncultured Prolixibacteraceae bacterium | reverse complement strand
TTACTAAATGATAATAAATGTCATAATCACCATACACTTCAACTTCTATATCTGCTTTTGTGTGAGTCTCGTTTGAGAAAAGAAGAGAAGAGGGCCTGTCGGTTGACCATGCAAAACTTCCTTCATAATTCCATACCTCTTCAGGAGCACCTGATATGTCGGCCGAGAGCTGTATTGATTTTTCTCCGCATACCTGTGCAGGACCTTTGATTTCGATGTCAGGAACAGGAAAAATTTCCAGTTTCATTGTATCCTTGGCAGTACAGCCATACTGGTCAAAAACAGTAACTCTGAATTCTCCGGTCTCACTTGCCGTAAAGGTCCGGTCGGTGGAAAGCGTGTCCCCATATTCATTTTGCCATAAGTAACTTAAAAAACCCTCTCCCGCATCAAGTTCAACTGCATAGGGTTCACATCCTTGATCGGATTCTATCCCCAGATCAACCTCCGGATGGCTCATGAAAATATATATGGAGTCTTCAAGTACACAGCCGTCAACAGTTGATGCCTCAACGTAATATTTTCCTTGTTGATCAATTGTTAATGTTTGAGTAGTATCACCTGTATTCCAACTATAATTATCGAAATAATGACTCGCATCCAGGGTGCGTGTTTCACCGTAGCAAAGCAGAAGTGTATCTCCTTCGAAGTTTATGCTCTTACCAAGATCAAGGACAATATTAAGATTATATCCTACTCCATAACCGTAAGATTCAACACCTCCGAATCCGTATACATATGCAAGAAAACCGCCTTCTTCATTATTGTTCCATAGCCGGTAGGTTCCCGGACTAAGAGTTAACTGTGCATATGAGTAATTGCTGTTGTTAAATGGTTTAAACTGACTCTTAACTGAATTACCGTTAAGCAAAATATTACCGGTTTCACTGGTTAAAGTAATTACATTTACATAATATTTTATAATTTGTTCGGAATCATAAGCAACAAATGTCACATCATTTTTAGATTGTGTAATTGAGCTTAAAATGATCATAAATGGATCGCCGTTACCTCCGGTATAGCTGTTATCTACTGTTTTGGACTGGCTGAACTGAACCACCATGATAGGTTTTTCTCCGAATATCCTCTTAGGTTGATAGTGATAAAGTATAATGTCTTTGTATTCGCCTCTGTTCAGGGTAAAAGGGTTCATGCCGTCAATGTGAACAGTAGTGTTATCCTGTGCTGCCAATATCCGGTAAAGATCCTGTTCCCGCGATTTTAAAGGTACGGTATAGTATTCCCGTCCCCATGAATATATTGGTGGAATTTGTTCATAGAGATGATCCCAAGCCGATACATTCGGATCTGCGGGTATAGTGGTGGCGAGTGAGCCCGAATAAAATGCAACATGTTTGTCTGATAAAATATAGCTGCCGGTTAAATCTCCTTGTCCCGGCCGGTTTTCCCTGTTCATTGATTGTACCTGGTATACCTCTCCTTTATTTAGGAGAATTTCAATGGTATCACCTGCCTCTACAAGTTTGTCGGTAACCTTTGAGGGAATGATCATGACGTTGGTTGAATCAAAGGCGGCTACGACTAAAAACTGACTGTTCCTTCCATTGCCGTAGCTACCGTTCTTTCCTTCATGGATATGTGGTTCATAGCAGACAGCAAAATATTCATTGCCAATAGATTCCACCGGATAGATCACTGCAACATCTGCTGAATTTCTGTCATAGTTCAATGCATAAACGTTTACAGGTTTTTCTGAAGTAAGTTTAATCCCCTTATCCTGTATTTTTTCTGATCCTGTTGCTTCTACAAGTTCCCACGGTATTTCTATACGACGGCTGGTGTTTGCCTGAACTGTGTACGTGTCATTAAACGGGGTCTCATTTTTGCCTGTAAAAATTTTAAAATTAGTTGTTTCCCGGGCTGTTACTGTTATTTCAACGTAATGCCAACTGTGGTAGTTCCGGCTTTCCATGAATCCGAACCAAAATTCAGTTCCTTCGGTAGTTTTACGGCAAAGATCATCCTGTGCCAACAAACTGCCGGTAGTTACCAATAACAATAGAGACAGCAGTATTCTTCTCATTTGATTTTATACATTTTCAAAGTATAATTCTGAACCTATGAAAGTTTTATCTATTTTCCCTTCTTTAAATACTTCTGTTCCGTTTACAAAAGTAGAAACGACCTGATGCGAAA
Source organism: uncultured Prolixibacteraceae bacterium (assembly GCA_964611525.1). GTDB lineage: Bacteria > Bacteroidota > Bacteroidia > Bacteroidales > Prolixibacteraceae > JAAYJR01. The sequence goes on along the minus strand of CAZTAL010000072.1, from coordinate 2,461 downwards.
ATTGCCAGCCTTCGAGGGGGGACCAGTGGCATTTATACATTATATTATTTGACGAAACTTCCCAGCTTTTTTCAGGATCTATTAAGACAAGGTCGGCATAATAACCTTCCCTGATATATCCGCGTCGGCGGATATGAAAAAGATCTGCCGGAGCATGACACATTTTTTGTATCACTTTTTCAACAGAAATAATACCTTTCCTGCTCATCTCAAGCATGGCAACAAGGGAATGTTGTACCATCGGACCCCCTGAAGGAGCATTGGAATAAGTATTATTTTTTTCCATAAGTGAATGGGGAGCATGATCAGTGGCTATTACATCTATTTTATCATTCAATAGTGCTTCCCAAAGAGCCTCTTTGTCTTTCAGGGTTTTTATAGCGGGATTCCATTTAATATAGTTACCTTTTTTAGCGTAATCTCTTTCATCAAACAATAGATGGTGGATACAAACTTCAGCCGTGATGTTTTTTTCTTGTATTTTTCCTTTAGAAAAAAGCTCTGTCTCTTTCGCGGTTGAAATGTGCAACACATGCAATCTGCCGTTTAATTTTTTTGCCAGTTCCACTGCCTTTGAGGATGATCGGTAACAAGCTTTGGTACTCCGGATAACCGGATGTTGTGAAACAGGAATATTCTCTCCAAACTTTTTCTTTGCCTTTTCCATATTCCGGAGAATGATATTATCATCTTCACAATGTGCTGCTGTTATTGCCGGGGAATTTTTTAATATTTCAGTAAGTACTTTTTTATTATCTAGTAATATTTTCCCTGTAGAAGATCCCAGAAATACTTTTATGCCGCAAATTTTTGTAAAATCTGTGCCCAGCACTTCTTTAAGGTTATCATTAGTGGCTCCCAGATAAAATGAGTAATTGGCCGGTGATACTCTTCGGGCTCTCTGGAATTTTTGTTCAAGTAATTCGTTTGTTGTTACGGGAGGTATTGTGTTAGGCATTTCCATGAAACTTGTAATGCCTCCGGCAATAGCAGCACGGCTTTCGGTAGCAATATCGCCTTTATAGGTAAGTCCGGGTTCACGAAAATGCACGTGCTCATCAATAACGCCCGGTATAAGGTAAAGACCTTTTGCCTCAATTATCCTGAGTGGTTTTGAAAAAATTTTTTCAGGAATAATATATGGAAAGATCTTTTCAATCTGATCTTGGTTTATCAAGACGCTTCCTTTATATTTTATTCCCTCATTAATTATTGTTGCATCTTTTATTAAAGTCTTCATCCTTTTTCATATTTTTTGAAACAACTCCTAATTTTCATTTTTAATACACCCCATAAGGCTTCGTTAAAAATACCTCCGCTCATTTTCGATATTCCTTCCTTTCTGTCAGTAAATATTATAGGTACTTCTACTATATTAAACCCGAATTTGTATGCTGTAAATTTCATTTCTATTTGAAAACCATAACCTTTCAGTTTGATTTTATCGAGGTCTATTGTTTCAAGCACTTTTCTGCGGTAACATTTAAATCCGGCAGTTGTGTCCATTATTTTCATACCTGTAATAATACGTACATAAACTGAAGCTAAATATGACATAAGCACCCTACCGAGAGGCCAGTTAACTACATTTATTCCTGAAATATAGCGCGATCCTATGGCTACATCAGCCCCGTTTTTAACTGCTGAAAACAGCCTTTCCAAATCGTCGGGATTATGTGAAAAATCACAATCCATTTCAAAAATGTAATCATAATTTTGTGCTAACGCCCATTTAAAGCCTTCGATATATGCGGTGCCCAGACCAAGTTTCCCTTTTCTTTCTTTTATGTGTAAACATCCGGGGAATTCATTCTGAAGATTTTTTACAATTTCTGCGGTTCCGTCAGGCGAATTATCTTCTATTATTAATAAATGAAAAGGCGTTTTCAGCGAAAAAATCGCGCGTATCATTTTTTCAACATTCTCTTTTTCATTATAGGTCGGAATGATAACTAAATTTTTTTTCACTTGTCTGTTGATTATATTTTGGGACGAATTTACATTTTTTGCAGAGATTTAAACGTTTATATGTGAAATGAATGTATTTATTCTTTAAATTTTTTTGTTTTAAGGTTTAAAATCATAATCGCATATTTTTCTTAGTTAAGAGGGGACGAAAGGCAGAGAATATATGGATTAAAAATAATCGTTGGGATCAATATTTTGAGATCAGGATTTAAGTTTTTTATATAAAACAAAATATTTTTTTGACACGGGTGAAAATATTTTTTATCTTTGCAGCCCCGAAATGGAGTAAAGGGGATACGTTTTATAAAAAGCGTTATTATTTTAGAAATTTTAAGATTTAGTGATATATTAATTTCAGCATTTATAATTTTAATAAAAGTGCTGAATTTTTGTTTAGAGAGTTCTTTTGAAATAATGATATTAAGCACAAGATACAAGCAAGGTTTCTAACTTTGTTGATATCCGGGATTTTTCCTGAGCAAAAGGAATTAAT
>CAZTAL010000071.1:0-17017 GCA_964611525.1 uncultured Prolixibacteraceae bacterium | reverse complement strand
CTGTAATACAGAATCACTCAACAGGACAGTAATCCATCCGGGAATTTCAATCCCTTCAAACCAAAAATCATATATCAATGTAGTATCATCAGGATCGTCTTTTATACCTGAGTAAATTCCTGACTGCTATCTTGAAAATATTTTTCATTTCATCATAATTGTTTATATTAAAGGTATGAAACGGAACTCGTCATTTATAATGTTTCTCCTTTGTGAACGATAGTACATGACTCGTTTCATCTCATTATAAATGTTTATTTTAACGGTATGAGATGGAACTCGTCATTTATAATGTTTTTCATCTATGAACAATAGTACATAACTCGTTTCAAAATTTTTCACCCTGGCGATAGCTGTGTTTTTAAAATTTTTTATTGCGCTTACCAATATTGACGCATATTGTATAGCTTCATGAGGATTCTGCTTAAGATATTCAGGTAAAAAATAATCCCACATAAATAATAAAAATGGGGTAAAATTATCCCTATATATAATTTGCATAGTATTTTGAAATTATTCGAAACCGTTGACTTACGATATGAATTTGAACCCATATTCGGTAGCAATATAAAACAAATACTCAAAATTTTCACAGAACCCTATATTTAAATTAATAAAACTGATATTGAGCTAATAAGACTGATTTAAAGCCAATAAGCGGGATTTTAATTAGAGATTTTAGTAGCAAATTACTATTTGAAAGACAATCGTAAAAAAATTAGTCGACTTTATATAAAGATCTAATTGGTGGTTGTTTTTCGGAAATGATTGCAGTAATGGTTATATTTTACATAATGCAATAGATTCGATTATTTTTTTTCTGCGGTCTTTCGAGATAAGCACTTCGATAATAGTATCGCCGGCAGCTAATTTTAGTTTATTATGATGACAGGTTTTGACAAAAGAAATATTGATCAGGTATTTCCTGTGTATACGTATAAAATTTTGTTTAGGTAATATTAATTCATATTTTCCTATGTTTTGGGTGGAGAGTATTTTTTTCAGCTCATTGTCCGAATAATAGTAGATATTTGTATATGGTCCGGAAGCTTCCATATAAATAACTTCCGAAGGATTGATGAAATAGGATACGCCGCCTGTATTGATAATAAATTTTTCTTGTTTTATGGCATAATGTTTTTTTTCGATCAATGTCAGCATTTCTTTCCCTATCCTGATAAAATTACTCCTTTCAACAGCCTTGACAAGTTCTTCTTTTTTTATAGGCTTAAGTAAATATTTAACGGAGTCAACATCAGAAGCTTCTTTTCTGTATTGTTCGAAAGCAGTAGTGAAAATAATCTGAGCCTCTTTAGGTTCAACATCCTTTAACATTTGAAAGGCATTATAGCCATCATTGTATTCAATATCAAGGAAAAGGATGTCGTAGTTCAATCCGGAAAGATATTTGGCAGCTTCTTTTGCAGAGGAATAAGCTGCAATTATCTTTACATCGGGACAGTTGTCTTTCAGCATTTTTTTCAAATGCTCTTCTGCAATGGGCATATCTTCAATAATAACAGCATTAATAGGTTTTATCATTGTAAAAGCTTTAATGGTATATTGATAACTACTTTTGTTCCTTGTTTCCGGTCAATATATCTTACGGGATTATCCGGCCTTTTTTCTAATAATTTTATTCTTTCCCTGGTTAGTTTTATCCCTGTTCCGTTCCCGCTGTAAGCACTGTTCCCCATTCCGACACCATTATCTTCAACTGAAATAATTAACCGGCTATCTATATTTTTTGTTTGGATTATTATAAAACCTTTCTCGTCCATAGGTTTTGAAAAACCGTGTAAAATGGCATTTTCCACAAAAGGTTGAATAATAACCGGCGGGATCAGGATATTATTTGAATCGACATTCAGAAATGATTCTATTTTTAAATCGAAATTATAAGCTTTTGATTGCTGATGAAATTCTACAAAGCTCTTAGTTATATCTAATTCATTTTGAAGTGTTATTTCATTTTTGTTAGTATTTTGAAAAACAAGACGCAACATATCAGAAAAAGCCATCAGGTAATTTTGTGCTTCTTCTTTTTGTTCGAGGTTTATTAATCCGTTTATATCATTTAGAGCATTGTATATTAAATGGGGATTTATTTGTGTTTTTAGTATATCTGCCTGCAGTTGTAAAATTTTTTTCTTTCTTAAGTCTTGTTTTATTTTGCGGTTGTTCATGATTTTTGTAAGAGAAATAACAAGCAAAATGATTAACAAAATCGTGCATAAAAGAAGTGCTAGGGTGAGGTGGATGTTTGTTTCAAATATAGGTATGTTGCTGTTGGTCACTTCAGTAATATTGGGTTAAAAAATTATCCTGTATTTTTTATACAAGATACCAAAAAAATTAATTTTTTGCTCCTTGTTGGCCGGGTAAGTTATTAAATCTTGTTTTTTTGATGTTCTTAACTTATTTTCAGCGCTATAATAATTTCTATACAGGAACGAATTTGCATGTAAAAACATATTCTCACAGAATTGGAAACTGATTTAGCATACGGGAATTAAATAAATGAATTAATTTTATGGTTTAGTTAATTTAATATTTATTCAGGAACTGAATTATGAAACAAAAAGTAGCTCTTGCGCTGGGAAGCGGCGGAGCCCGCGGTTTGGCGCATATAGGTGTTATAGAGGAGCTTGAAAGACAGGGATTCACAATTTCGTCGATAAGTGGCTGTTCTATGGGGGCCCTCATTGCAGGATTTTATGCCATGGGCAGGCTAAACGAATATACCGAATGGATATGCACCCTGAAAAAAATGGATGTTTACGGTCTTATGGATGTAACCTTAAGCCAGAACGGATTGCTTAAAGGCGAGCGGGTATTCAACAAAATGAAAGAATTGATCCCTGATATACTTATTGATGAAATGAATATTCCTTTTGCAGCAGTGGCAACAGATATAATAAGCCGTAAAGAAATGGTTTTTACAAGTGGTAGCTTCTACGAGGCTGTCAGAGCTTCAATAGCTATACCTGCAATTATTACCCCTTATACAACCGGTGACAAGGTATATGTGGATGGTGGCCTGCTGAATCCCGTACCGGTAAACCATGTAAAACGTACGGAAGGCGATTTGCTGGTTGCCGTCAATTTATATGCGGACAAATCTCCTGTATTGCAGGACAAAAAAAATAAAGTGCCGGAAAGACATAAGAGTATCTATCAACATAAAAATATGCATGTAAGTAGCAGCATAGAGTATCTTCAGCGGAGAATTCAGGAACTTATTTCAAAATCCGATAAACAAAATCAGGGGTACATAACACTTTTACAGCTCACCTCTTCTATGATGCTGACACGTATTTCAAATCTGTTGATGGAACTGAACAAACCTGACATCCTGATAGATATTCCGGCTAATACTGCCAGAACATTTGATTTTTACAAGGCGGTTGAGCTGATTGAAACAGGCAGGAATATAGCCAGAGAGGTTCTTGATTCGTTTAACAGGAAGAATGTAAATAAATGATCATTTATGTTTGCCGGAGCAAAAAAAACTGTATTTTGTAGGTATGATTATAAAGATACTCGGTACCAGAGGTGAAATAGATGAAAAAGCTCCCTGGCATACAAAATATTCGGGAGTTTTGATAGATAACTCTTTTTTGCTTGATTTGGGTGAGAAAGAGTATTTAAAATATAATCCTTCTTTTGTTGTATTTACTCATTTGCATCCCGACCATGCCTTTTTTGTGCGGAAAGATAATATACTTGATCAAAAAATAGAAGCTTATGCACCTGAAGAATCGCTGGAAGTAGATAATATTAAAGTTGTTAATGATCCGTTTGAAATAAATTCTTACCGGTTTACACCTATCCCTGTTATCCATAGTCTTAAGGTGAAATCTCTGGCTTATATTGTTGAAAAGGATGATAAACGTTTGCTGTATACAGGAGATCTTGCATGGATTGAAAAAAAGTATCAAAAAAAGTTTGGGAGACTGGATATAGTAATAACTGAAGGGAGTTTTATTAAAAAAGGGGGAATGATCAGAAGAGACAAAGAAAGCGGAAATATTTTCGGTCATACTGGTCTTCCCGATCTGATCAGGATTTTCAGTGAATATACGCAACATATTGTTTTAATGCACTTTGGAACATGGTTTATGAAGGATGTTAAAACCGCAAGGAAAAAAATACAGGATTTAGCTCCGTCTGATGTGAAAGTTGAGGCAGCAAGGGACGGACAGGAATTTATAATTTAGGATATTTGGGGTATTTAAATCAGAGTTTCAATTTTTTTGTGATTTTTATAAAAATGTTCTAATTATTTTTAAACATTTTATTATCTTTGACAAAAAAAGAAGGTGAAACTTTATGAAAGAAGAATACTTGAAAAATTAAAATTCAAGAATAGAGGAAATGCACAGTTGCAAAAGGCAATAGATGATTTAATAAAAATTATTGAGAAAGAATCATGGAAAAATCCAACAGAACTTGTTCAGTTTCGAAGAGATGCTGATTGTGTGCATAGTGAGGGGTTCTATTTTTTCAACATTAAAAGTCACAGAACAATGATTATGATCGAATTCGAAGTAGACAGAGCAACAATAATATGGGTAGGATCCCATCAGGATTATGAAAAAACTTTTCAGAATAATAAAACTGTGATTGAAAAATGGCTTCGTGGAAAAGGATGGATTAAATAATTGTGTTATGAAGAATATAATTGATATACGGGATATTGAACAGATCAATGAACTTAAGTGTGAATATGATCTGGAAAAAGCATCATTACTTGCCCGGAAATTGAGATGGATGAGCAAGGATGATCCTTCTTTGATTCCAGTACGAGAGAGATTGCTGGAATTGATGGAAGATTATGAAAATAAACATTGGATAAATGAAGAACTAATAAGCAATGAGCAAATTGAGGAATCCGATAAAGCAGAAGAACTAATTCAAAAAGAAATAGAATTTTATAACAAGAGAAAGGAATTAATTCGGGAGAAACTCAAGGAATATGATATGAATCAACAAGATTTAGGGAAACTGTTAGGTCATAGTAAATCATATATATCGGAATTAGTCAATGGAGTATCAAATTTTTCACTTAAAGATATTATTGTGTTACATAGAATATTCAGGATCAGCTTTGAAATTTTAATTCCAACATTCATTGAAAGTGAAACCAGAGATCAATTAAAACGGAATATCAATAAATTAAACAAACCAAAATTAAAGTTAAGCAAAGAGGATTTGTATGCTTAGATTGAATTGAAACGAGATATCCGGATAAGAAGAATAAATTGAGGAACCAGCGGAAAATTTATTAAAATATTTTGCTATTTATTAAATATTTGTTTGTAAATTGTATATGAATAAATTATTACAAACGTTTATTTATTTTATAAGATTTCAGTGATTAAACAAGGGGTTTTAAAACCAACCATTAATTAACCTTAAGTTTTTCATTGTAGATCTGTCTAGAAGATCAGGAGTCCGAATAGGATAATTCCTTGATAGCCTGTAAAATCTGAGTTCACGGTAAATCAACATTTTAAGGATTGGTATGGGGTAGCCAGCGGACTTTGAAGAGAGATTGATTAGAAGATATCTGATAGTAAAAATCTAACCAGGTTCGATGAGTAATTATTATCATAATTATTATTAATTAAATTAATTTTTAATGGCCAATTTATTAATTGATTACAAATTGGGCTCTACTACCGTGTCAAATCCGGATGGTACTCTAAGTACTACATTTACCGGTTCAGCGGTCGTAACCGGACCCGGTGAAACGATCATCGGAGAATATCCTAATGCCCTTGACCTCGGGTCAACGGGAAAAGCTTCATGTAATATTGCACCTCTTATACCTAACCTGACGCAATTTTGCATTAATATTGTTTTTAATGCTGCAGGGCCGGTAAATTCCCGGCAAAATCTTGTAGAATCTAACATGTTACCTTTTGCGATATACCTTTCAAAAGGAAGTACAATCAATAATTGTAACCTTGTGACAAGTGTCAAGCCGAAAAATCATGGCTGGAATGGACCGGATACCTTGTTTAAAAAAGTCCTGAGTCTTAACAAATGGTATACTGTATCTTTAGTATATGACTTTGATACAGCGGCACTGTTCATTGATGGTGATCTGGTTTCAGTTCATGCTTTTCCTGATGGTACTATTAATAAACTGACAGGGAATAAATTGTTTTTTGGAACCTGGGTTGATGGGGCAAGAAATCACTTTAACGGAAAACTGGCAGCTTTTCAGTTATATGACGGCATTCCTTCAGAACTGGAAAACCGGCTGGACGAAAGGAGAAATCATGCAGAATGGTTTATAACCTATAAGAGCGAAGCATTTAAAAAGGGCTTCAATATTGGTGCACGGACCGCGGGGATTAAATATATTGCGTCAACTGGTGCCCATATACAGCATTACGAAAGATGCGCCGTAATGTATCATTTTTCTTTGGGAATGGCATTTGAGATGCACGGAGCAATTTATACGAAATACAAAACTATGCCCAATTCGGCTTTATTAGGTTATCTTGTATGCGATGAATCGGATACTACAAGGGCAGGTGGCAAAAAGAGCCTGTTTTCAAAAGGAGGCATATACTGGTCTGGAGGAAGCGGGGCACATCCCGTTATTGATAAAATATACGCTGAATATGAAAATCTTGGTGAATCAAAAGTCTGGGGATTTCCTGTCAAAAAACAGCGGCCTGTGGCCGGAGGCTTCGAACAGGAATTTCAGGGATGCAGATTTTATTATCGTAATGGTGATGCAACGGCACATGAAGTGCATGGAGCTATTCTTACAAAATATCTTGCAAGCGGTGGAGTAAATAAATGGGGATATCCCCTGACAAATGAATCTGACGTGAAAAACGGGACGGCAACTATAGGTAAATATTCAGAATTTGACTGGTGCACTATATTTTGGAATGGAGGTACGGGGGCTCATGAGGTACATGGCGATATCCGGAAAAAATATCTTGATATGGGCGGACCTTTGTGTGACCTTGGACTCCCGACTTCCGATGAGGTTGATATACCCAATAATACAGGTGCGGGAAAAGCTAATACTTTCCAGAAAGGAAGCATTTTATGGTATGGTAGTTACAATTCCATCAAGGTGGCACGTCCTTTCAAGATCTATATCGGCAGAATTGATTCCAAAGAATCGGAAGGCGCTTTCAGAGGGGAAAACGATTTGTACATAAAAAAAATAAAGGTAACTGAAGGTTCGACTGTCCGCTACGAAGCCAGAAGACCTTCTTCGGGAGACTGGGGAGGTAAGAACATCGTTAATGTTAATTTCACCATACCAAGGGTGATCACACCTAACAAGCTTAACGTGAAAGTCAGATTCTATCTGAATATCTGGGAGAGTGATGCCCCAACTAATGCAGATGACCATATGGGAACTTATGAAAAGGTTCTTGAGGCTTCGAATGGATGGGGATTACGTGACAATAACGGTGTTTATAATGTAGCTTTTAAGAAAATAAGGTCACTGACATGGTCTGTTAAGCCGCAGGTTAATATTAGCACGCTGACGGAGATTGAAAAATGGTGGGGTGTAAAAAATCGGGGCACTAATCCTCTTTCTTACCGGCAATATGCAAGTGGTTTCCGGGGAGTTGACAGTGATACCGAATGGTGGGATATCACCGACTGGATAGAAAAGGCCTATTATGAAGCCGTTGTTAAAGGCATTGCCAAAGGAGGTAACTGTTTTGGAATGTCCCTTGAAGGAATTTATGCACGCAAATGCCTTAGTCTGTTCGGTTTGCCTATTAACAGATTTACCAATTGGAATACAGTGGTCAATGAGTTTAATATCAAACATATGTACCAGGTAGGGGCTAATCCGATATGGTGGTTTCTGGGTCAGTTCCTATCAGGAAATACCCATGATCCGGTAGATGTTTTCAATCGTACCAACAATGAATTCAACCGTGGTAATCATCCTGTTTTATGTGTAGCCCAGAATTATGATTTTTCCGGAAAGCCGCACTGTATACTTCCTGTTGCGTGGGATAAAAGTACGAAACCATGGAAAATAACCATTTGTGATCCTAATTTTCCAAATCAGTTGAAAGAATTTACGGTGAATCCTGACAATAATACTTTCAGGTATGCAGGAAGCTCAACTTATACCGGAGGTGAATGGTCGGGTGGACGTATGCATTATATGCCATTCTCAATTCTTGATGAAAGACAAAGAGTTCCTGTCTGGGATTTAATACTTTTACTTTTAGCCGGCACTATCCTGATCCTCGCTGATGACGGTGACACAGTATCTATTACAGATGCAGAGGGTAAGGATTTGGATGCTTCTGGTACCAGGGCAACTAATCTGTTAAAAAATAATATTAAGCCTTCAGAATTTTTTGTCGGATTTAATGGGTATGACAGCTCATTGCGGCCGGGACAAGTATTTGTCAGGAGGGAAGTATCGGTTCAACCTGCTATTACGGCCAACATAACTTCAATGATCAATCGGCCGATAACCACTACCTCTGCGTCCGGCAGAATACCGGCACTTCACAATGCTATCAGGGGTAACAGGATTGCCAATAAGATTATTGAAGGCCGTTCCGCGCATCATATCCTTAATGATACGGCATCACTTGCAAAATTAAATCCTTCTATAATATCAGAATTGAAAAAAGTTGCCGATGTTAATTCAAAACGTAACTATATTCATACAGTTAAAGGGAATAAGAACGGGAAGCTGAAGTATATGATTAAAAGTGGGATGAATTTTACTAAAATTGAATCGACAATTAATGCCAATGAAGTTCATAAACTTGAAGTAAGTGATTTGGGCACAAATTTTTATAAGGTGAAAATGAATTCACAACGTGCCAAAAATGTTAGTCTTGAAGTTCAGAATCAGCTTGGAGTAAACGGGGATTATATATTAACCAAAATTCAAAATTTTCCTGTTAGTCCGGCAAATGCCCTCGAGGTTAATATCAAGCAGGGCATCGGAGGCATCGAAATTTTAAATAAAGGACCTCAGTTTAATTTGAATGTAAATGTTATATCAAGATTAAACAGGGTGTCTGCAGCCAAATCATTTTCTGTAGCGGTTGATAAAGGGGCACGGTTGATGCCGGCGAGTGTTTTGTCAGATAAAGTGCTCACCGTTACTTCGATTGACAGAATTTTCGGTGCTGGTATTCAGACTTTCAGGATAAGATAATATGATCTCCGACAGTCGGGATATTATTCTGCATGTATTTTTATTTTGAAGGGATTTATTATCAAGGAAAAAAAGGGAGGCTTTTGGCCTTCCTTTTTTTTGACAATCTCATCTGTTTGTGGTGATAGTGATAAATAATCTGTTCCCAAGGTTGGTCAGTCAGTTTTATATTTTCCGCATTTAAAAAAATTATATATTTGTTCATTAAAGCAGTGAGACTTTGATCACAAGTTGAATTAAATACAGAATATAAGCTAAACAGATTTCTAAATGACATTAGTTAAACTAAGAAAAGTATCAAAAGATTATCAAATAGGTGAAATTACTGTACATGCCTTAAAAAACATCGAATTGGAAATAGACAGACAGTCATTTATCTCTTTTGTGGGACCTTCAGGGAGTGGAAAAACTACTTTGCTTAATCTTATAGGATGTGTCGACAAGCCTTCTTCAGGTGAAATTTATATTAATGATATCAAGATTAATTTTTTTTCAGCAAAAGAAGCTGCTAAATTCCGGGGTAGTCATCTGGGATTTATTTTTCAGAATTTTAATCTGTTGCCGGTATTGACTGCTTACGAAAATGTAGAGTACCCCCTTATCATGGTACAGAATATAGAGCGGGATAAAAGAAAAGAAAGAGTATTGCATTACCTGGACGCTGTTGGTATGTATGATCAAAAGGACAAATATCCATCGCAGTTGTCAGGCGGACAAAAACAACGGGTTGCAGTTGCCAGAGCGCTCGTAGCAGATCCCAAAGTCGTTCTGGCAGATGAACCAACTGCTAATCTTGATCATGTAACCGCATTTAAGGTAATCGACCTGATGAGGAAAATGCAGAAAGAACAGAAAACCACTTTTATATTTTCAACCCATGATCCGAAAATAGTGGGGGAAGCGGAAATCGTTTATACTCTCGAAGATGGTATTATTGTTAATAAGGAAGGTTTAACTTAATAAAATAAATGAGATGAAGAATATTTTCAAGATAGCAGTCAGGAATTTACTCAGGTATAAAAGACGAACCCTGATGACCGCTATACTGATCATTATAGGGGTGGTAATGGTTATAGTTTTCTCGGGAGTTTCAACCTCCTTTAAAGGCATGATGATAGGTACTATCACCGATTCAATGCTGGGTCATTTACAGATACACAGAACAGGTTATGTCAGTTCGATAGATAATCTCCCACTTAATTTAAATATTGAAGAAAATGGAATTAACCGGTTGGAAAAGATATTTGAAAAGCACAGCGAAGAAATTGAGGCATACTCTTACAGAATTAAATTCAGTGCTATGCTCAGCAATTATGAGGAAACGACCAATATACGCTTAACAGCTGTTAATCCCGCCATGGAAAATGCTGCTTGTCCCCGGCTCATTGACAGAATAATAGAAGATATTAAGGATCCGGATGCATTTGTTAAACCGGGAGAAATTATTATTCCTGAAAATTTATCTCGGGGATTAAATCTTAAATCGGGGGACGAGGTTGTACTGGTTGCAAATAATGAGGATGGATCGGTAAACGGACTAAGTCTGAAGGTTGCAAATATTATAGAAGGATTAGTCGGTCCCGCCGGAAGGGACGGGTTCATTCATATGGAAGACGCTAAAGTTCTTCTAAGAATCGAGGGGAATGAGATCAGCGAAGTGGCAATTCGTTTAAAGAATTCTGACAGACTGAATAAGATGGCAAGTATTCTAAGAGAGGATATGGCACAGTTTAGCAATAAACAAAATAAACCGTTTTTTGAGATCCACACGTGGGCTGATCTGTCACCTTTTTCAACTATAGCCACAATTGTCGATCTTTTGATTGTCACTGTCAAGATTGTCCTTATCGCCATTGTCCTTGTCAGCATCCTGAATGTAATGATGATGTCGGTTTATGAGCGAATTGCCGAAATCGGAACAATCTCAGCAATTGGCACATTACCATCGAAGGTATTGTGGTTGTTTATGACCGAAGGTTTTTCGCTTGGGATAATAAGCGTTGTTGTCGGCAATATAATCGGAGTGCTTTCTTTACTTATTATTAATGCAGTACAAATTCATTTCTCATTTGGCAGGATGAAAAACATCCTGCTGGAAACATCGATCTCATCATCTGATCTTATTTCAATATCACTAATTGTGATATTAGTAACAGCAATTTCCAGTCTGCAACCGGCTATAAAAGCTTCAAAGATGCAGCCTGTAGATGCACTTAGAAAAATTTAATAATAAATAAAATGAAACGAGAACTTAAAATTTATTGGATGTTACTATTGTTTTGCTTTTTTTCATGCAGCGGACAAAAAAATGTGACCAGAGTACCGGAAACTCAATTTCAAGATGTAAAAAATGGAGTAAAAATCGCTGTTGCAGCAGTCAGTGATAGTGAAAATTCGGAAATTAGTGATGTTTCGGGAAGAGCACCATGGTTTCTCTTATTTGACGAAAACGGTAATTTTTTGAAATCGGTTAAAAATCCCGGTGTTGCAATGGGCAGGGCAGCCAGTGGAGCAGTAACAGATCTTTTATTAAAGGAAGATTGCAAAATAATAATTGCCGGACAATTCGGCTATAAAATGGAAAATCAGTTAAAAGCAAATAAAATTGATTTTTATGAGCGTAGGGGTAATGCTAAAAAAGTGGTACAACAATTAATAAGTTCATTTTAAAGAGATGCAAAAACTCAAGTTTCTTTATTTACTGATATTTTCTCTATTAACCGGCACTGCGTCAGCACAGCAGGTTTCATTAAATAATAGAGCTGAAGAGATTCTGTTGCAGGTAGATAAAAATCTTACTCCTCCATCTTTTGAGGCTTACCGCAAACTTATAAATGAGGAACCCGACGGAAGTTCAAAAGAGTATATCTTTTTCAGCGTTAAAAAAGGAAAAGATAAAATGGCACTGCTATATCTTTCTCCTGCCAGTGAGAAAGGCAGGGCAACGCTTCGTCTCGGTGACAATATGTGGCTTTACATTCCTAATGTGGGCAGGCCGATCAGGATTACCAGCTTACAATCAGTTGTGGGAGGGATTTTCAATAATTCTGATATTATGAGACTTGAATATTCTGTTGAATACAATCCTTCTATACTGGAAGATAATGAAACTGAATATATCATGGAACTTAAGGCAAAATCTAAAAGCGTTGCTTATGACAGACTAAAAATGTGGGTGGACAAAAAAAATATCCATCCCACTAAAGTAGAATGCTATACTGCTTCGGGTAAAATGATAAAAATACTGGAATTCAAGGATATACAGGATTTTGGTGAAGGTATCATAAGACCTTCGGTTATTCAAACTACAAGTCCCTTATATAAAGGCTACCGGTCGATGATGATCTTTTCCGGGATCAAGTCCAGACAGTTACCGGACGAAGTATTTACTTTGGAATATTTATCACGGTTGAGTGAATTGCGATGAGAATTATTACCGGAATTATATTGTTTGCAGTTTATTGCTTTGCTTATAGTAATATTTTTTCACAAGAATACGATTTCGATATTCCTGAAGTTGAAGATACGGGAATTGAGTTGAATGGAAATCTCGATACTAAATGGGGACTGTTAAACACACACAAAACTTCTCCGTTTTATGGGATACAATTTTTTGATGATCCAGGGAAGAAAGATTATCTTTCTCAATATCGGCTCGATTTTTATTTGGACGGTATCTATCGCTACAAGAAACTGGGATTTTTCATGAAGACCTTTTCGCAATATGTCAAAGAAGAAAATTTATCGTTCTCCTTTTTTGAATTGTACGGCAGTCTTAATTTTTCACCCCGTCTGAGCGCCAGTGCAGGCAAACGCCGCTTTACGTGGGGAAAGGGCTATGCATTTAATCCGGTTGGTTATGTAAATGCTGAAAAAGATCCGGAAAATCCGGATCTGGCGCTTGCAGGAAAAACCTCTGTTTATGTCAATTATAACAAGAGTTTTACTTCTTCAGCATTACAGAATTTTTCTGCAACCGCAGTGATCTTACCTCCTATACCGGAAATGAATAGTAAATTTGCTCCGGCAAGCAATATTGGCACTGCTGTAAAATTATATTTTCTTATTAAAAATATTGACGTCGATTTGATGACGCTTCTCAGGGAAGATGAACCTTCAAGGGCAGGATTTGATTTATCCGCTAATCTAAAAGAGAATTTGGAAATTCATGCCGAGTATAGCTATGCAAATGACGTGATCAACTATATAAATGAAAACGAAATTTTTTCATATACACGGAGTGGAAGCTCTTTCCTGCTGGGATTACGGTGGCTTACCAGGTTCAATACAACCATTATTGGTGAATATTACCATAATAACAGCGGTCTTTCACATGATGAGTTCTCTGACTATTTAAATTATTTGGGAAATATCAGAGAGAGTAATGATTCCGAACTGATCAACCGGGCAAAGGCTAATATGTCCACTATCTTCCGTTCCAAAATATTAATGCGGGATTATTTATATTTGAAATTGATGCAACCGGAACCTTTTGATATTCTATATACATCAGTATCTGTATTCAGTATCTATAATCTGTCTGATAACAGTTTTGTTCTCTCTTCACAAATAAGCTATAAACCTTTTACGAATTTTGAATTTCTTTTTTGGCCCTTCTTTTTCTTGGGGAAGGATAATACGGAGTATGGCAGTAAACCTTTCAAAAAGAAATTAGAGGTCTGGATGCGTTTTTATTTTTGAATTACTTCGGGAAACTGCAGAACGTGACCTGTTTGAAATGCCTGAATTTCTTTTAACGGTAGAGGAAGGTTTCCTGTTAATAGTGGTACCCGACTTACGGGATATGCGACTTGTATTGTTAACAGAGCGCCTTGAATAATTACTGCTCCTGCTTACTGTTGTTGGTTTGCGGGCAGTATTTGACCTTTTAGTAGCAATTTGTCTTGTTTCATTACTTTTGTTTACTGATGTTGCCGGTCTGCGCAGGTTCCGTGATTTACTGACGGAAGTAGATGTTTTACGGGTTCTGCTGTCCCTGATCGTTGTCGGTCTGCCGGAAGTTCCTGATCTTTTTATGGTAGAAGGTCTTGCTGTCGTTCTTTTACTGACAGAAGTTGATGATCTGCGTGGAGTCTCCGCTTTTTGTATAGCAGAAGATCTTCCGGTATTCCTGCTATTCTCTATTGCTGTTGGTTTGCGCGAAGTATTTGACCTATTAATAGCAGAAGGTCTTGTTGTATTCTTTCTATTTACTGATGTTGCGGATCTCCGTGAGGTAACGGAATTACCTGCAGAAGCGGGATTTTTATTTATTTTGTTATTTACTGTAGAAGACTGCCTTCTGTCAACACCGGAGGTTGTTCTCTGAACTGACCTGCTCCTCCTGGATGAAGAAACTGACCTGTTGTTCTGTGTGCTGACATAGTTGCCCCGTTCTCTGTGGTTTTGACTATTATTGGTTCTGGCAAAGAGAGCCTCACCATCTCTTCTCAGGTCGGGCCTTGAGTATGTATCCCTGTATACTCCTCTCTTGATCCTGGTTTTTATTTTCGGAGAATGGGATCTTATTCCCCTGTAGTAATAATCATGATACCGTGCACACCGGTAATGGTTCCAATGGCGGTAATGCCTGTAATAATAAGGATGCCAGTGAGAGTGATAACCGTAATAATAATGCCAGTAATATGGACGCCACGGATGCCAGTAGTGAGGTCTGTAACCCCAGTACCAATGAGAACGCCACGTAACATAGGATGGGAGGAATATATATCTTATCAGTGGCCATGAGGCAACTTCATAGTATGTGGTTCTTAATACAACAACATTACGTACATTGCGAGCTCTTCCCATATATCCGGGATTCGGTGTTTCATTATAATTATCGGCATATATTGGTTCAACAATATAATTTTCGCCGTAAAGAGCTTCATCACCTATCAATTGTACTTGTACGGAACCGTCGTTGAAACGCTCAACTGTGAATACTGCCACATCCTGGTTTTCATATTCGTTAAGTGCAACGCGTAAAATAATGGTGTGCATATTTCCGTCAACATAGTCAAATACCATAATGTAATCAACCATATTATCTCCATTGAGGTCAAGATTGTTTATCCTGGAATTTTCATCATTAAGGCTTCTCTCAAATCCTTCAAGAGTTTCTGATTCCTGGAAAAGTTTCATTACAGCGTAGAGGTTCAGATTATCTCCCGGTAGACCAAGATATTCAGCCGGCCACTCGTTTGTCCTGCCTAAGTTCCATGCTCCCATGAGCAGGGCGATGATCGATGTTATAATTAACTTTTTCATTTTTTAAAATTTTATGGTTACATAAAATCTGCAATAAATTTGCAGTGCACACATGAACTCGCATAAGTTTTAATCACATTTTTTCGTGAATTTGTAATTATGCTCGTTTTACTTTATCAAAATCCGGAAGAACTCTTTTTATTAAATAAATGCAAAACTCGTACCAGTATTTTAATCTTTGCTTTTTTATGTAACCGGAATTCACACTACCCGGTATCCATTTTTATTTTCTGATCATTTTCTGGTCATAACCCCGGCAGGGATCTAAACATAATTCGCTCAAAAAAGAATTAATTCAAATTTTTATGAATGTTTTTTATGTAGTTTATTGACTTGCATTGTAAATATTCCTAATTTGTATTACAAAATTTTAAAATTTCAATTATCAGTTTATCAATAATCTTTAAAATTCAATGCCTTATGAAAAAATTTTACTTTTTATTCTTTGGTTTAACCCTGCTTGCATTTGGTGCTTTTGCACAGGTGCAGAAAGCCTCGGATTTAGGGCTGGGGGGTAAATCCATTCTAAAAAGTGCCAATACTGTAACTCAGGTTATGCCGGAACTAGTTGGAACATCTGATTGCACTATTGACGCTTTACTACTGACTGCCGATGACATCGAATATGTTAAAGATGTTCAGGACTATTTGATGAATACCGGCATGTTCAACGTGGTGGATACTATAAATAACTCCATTCCCACGTTGCCAACTCTCAGGAATTATGATGCCATACTTGTTTGGGCAGACGATAATATAGACGATACTATTGGCGGCACCCTGGCGGCTTACATTGATGAAGGGGGAGGTGTTGTTTCTGCAGTATTTAATCTTTTTACAGATTGGGGAATAGAAGGAACACGTTTTAATACTGATTATCTGCTGTTGAACCTGGGAACCTATGCTCCTGCCGGGACAACCACCCTTGGAACGGTTCATGATCCAAACCACCCAATTATGGATCTTGTCAGTTCCTTATCAAATTCCGCTGATTACCGAAGCAATAACGCAACAATGACAACCGGTTCAGTGGTTATTGCTGAATGGAGTGACGGGCTTCCGCTTGTTGTTGTGAAAGACTCCCTGGGGCCGGCCAATGCAAGAAGGGCAGATATTAACCTCTTTCCACCCTCTTCTACAGTTCGATCCGATCTTTGGGACGCCACTACCGACGGCGATATTTTGCTGGCCAATGCATTATTATGGGTGTCAAAAAAATGCGATTCCGAATGTCCGTCTGATATTACAGTTGACAATGATCCCGAAACCTGCGGAGCAGTAGTCAATTATCATGTGCCTTCGCCACCGGATGCCGTCGTTACCCAAATTGATACTACCAGCCTCACCAGCGGCGATGAGTTTCCCGTGGGAGTGACCATCCAGGAATGGGAACTGGACTATGGTGAAGGGGATATAGATACATGCAGCTTTACCGTGACTGTAATTGACAATGAAGCACCTGTAGTTGACTGCCCGGGAGATATGGTTGTAAGCAATGATCCTGGTGAATGCCATGCAGTGGTTAATTTTTCCAATTTTAACTTAATGACAGATGGTGAAGCA
>CAZTAL010000070.1:0-8148 GCA_964611525.1 uncultured Prolixibacteraceae bacterium | reverse complement strand
ACTTTATATTTTATACCTTTTACAAAATAAGTTGTAAAATCTTCAAGCAGCTCCAAAGTAAGAGAATGCAGGGTCTCGTCATAGACAAATTTTACATGTTCCAGTATATCGGGATGCCAGCCTGTTTTAAGTGAGGGGATATTATCTTCGGAAACAATATCTGCAATTCCTTCAGTGGTCATTTCTCCTACAATCCTTGCATGAACCGAATTTGAAAAATCCATTGATGTTTCATATACAAGGGTTGTAATATGCAGGCGCGATTGGTGCGGCACCCATTCGCGCAGGCTTTCCAGTTCCTGTGTGAATCCCTGTATTGCTTCGATGGCATCATCGTATTGGGCTTGCCCCATTACAGCAATAACAGGTTTAATAAGGCAGTTTGTCCAGAAAATATGGCAAAGTGTAAATCTGCCTTCATCACATTTAGCAAGGCTGCCCCCGTTATTATAATATAATTGCCCTAAATGTTGATTTACTACCGGAAAACCTGATTTTGCCGTAAATCTTGGACCAAAGGCAGTACGGTAAAGAATTGGAATACCTTGCGTGGAATCTACGCTGTCCACGGCAGTATAGATATCTTCGTGCCATACCATGCCGGAGGAAATTCCCACCTGTGCGTGTGAATTTTGAGAGCCATCCCCTATTATTATATCTTCGGAGTGAACGCCATATTCCCGGCGTGCATTGAATGCCTGGTGCGCCCACCAATGCATGGAAGGGATCCACTCGCTGCCATGTCGTTCATCACCATGATAATCTGCTGTTTTGGAGGTTGCGTTCCAGTATATCCATGTTACGGCAACTTTTGTGAGGTAAACATTTGCCTGCTGTTTATAAGTGGGATTTTTGATATAGGTTAATTCCTGTTCCCGGGTTTCTTCATCTGCCTGAAAGAAGATAAGATATAGCCCTTCCTGATCAGGAAGCTCGATTGTGTCTGCTGCGTATCTTCTGTGATATACCGGTTTTCCGGCCCAGCTATAAAAGCGAAAATGCGGATTTGACGCTCCGCTTCCTGTATCTTCAGTGTATGGCTGAACTGTAAGTGTCCTTGTGGCATTATCCCATATCATTGATATATCAGGTGCGCCTGGCCAGTAAAAGCCGCTGGTGCGCATTGTCGGTTTGTCGCGCCAAAGAACATCTACCAGGATTGACATCATTTCATCGGTGATGCCCCGGCGTTTCAGGTTAGTGAAAAGCTGTTTGAGCTCGTTTTTGGTGCGCAATCGTTTTTCCTGTGTCATTGGGGTTTAAATGCTTGTACTACCGCTACCGCTTTCTGAGCTTCCGAAAACTGCCTGGGCTATTTCGTTGATTACGGTTTGTATATCTGTTCCTGTTGTACCAAATGGAGGAATGCACGCTATATTTGCAGCATCAAAATAAAATGCCTGAAAGGCAGCATTAAGCTCAGTGAGCTTAAATGATTGTAACTCCCAGGAGGATCCGTTCCATGTAATAAAATGATATGGCTGGCAGGAGAGGTTCCATATTGTTCCGGCTACTAAAACCAAGTAAGTATCATTTTCAGATTGCGATTGTGGTTCATTAGAAATATCAGCATAACCGATAAGGTTAAGGTTGGTATCTGCAATTTTCAGAAGTGCATTGCATACAGCCAGAAAATTTGTGTCAATTTCGCTGAAAACAGTTCCAACTTTACGTGCCTTTGCTCTTAGAATTTTATACATGAATATGTTTTAAGATCAAAGTTTGTTGATTATTCTTTTTCAGGAAAGGACAAATAAATTCTATGCTCGTTAAGATATTTAACAAATTCTGGAGGAGCTATTACAAAATTCTGGGTTTCATTTTTTCATAGCATCTTTAGTTCAACTTCGCCCATAGGTGAACTAAATTAATCTATGATAAAAGAATCAGTTAATAAATTCAATTTTTTGTTTTATTTTTAGGTTCCATAAAATAAAAGGTATATATACACAGACGTGAGTTTAATTATAAGAGACCATACCAATGCCACCCCATAAACAACACATTTAAAAATCCCACTGGCTGACTTACTTCCAAAATTTTTAAAAGAGTTGTTTTTTGCCAATCGCACAAAGAAATCGTAGTAATAATTTGAGAATTACACCAAATTGAGGTATATTGCTCGAAATATTTCTAAAATTGACAGTTGCGGAATACATAAAAAGACTCTTATCGGTTGAAGAATACTCATTTTCAGTAGATGAGATACGAAAAGAAACAGGTAAAACAGATACCTCTATTAAAAGAGAACTTGACCGTTTATCTAAAAAAAGGGTAATAGTGAACCTGAGAAAAGGATTCTATTTGATAATTACACCTAGATACTCTTCTGCTCAAAAATTGCCTATTCAGCTCTATTGCGAAAAACTATTTAGATTCTTAGCTAGGAAATACTATGTAGGACTGTTTTCAGCAGCAAGATTTCATGGAGCTAGTCATCAGCAGGCGCAAAGGGATTATCTAATTACCGAGAAACCAAAATTCAATGATATATCAAAAAAAACGATTGATATTCGGTTTCTCACAACAAGTAGTTGGTCAGAGAGAAATATCCAAATAAAAAAATCAGATGCAGGGATTTTTAAAATTTCCAGTCCTGCATTAACAATAGTTGATTTAATCCACCATCAGACAAAATTAGGTGGTATTAACAGAATGCTTGCAACTATTGAGGAATTATCAGAAGAATTAACAAAGACGGATTTGGCTGAACTATTAAATTGGTATCCCAATAAAAGTACATTGCAAAGATTAGGTTTTTTGCTTGAAGAACTTGGGGTTGAAGAAGAATTTCAAGAAATGATTTATTCGGAACTAAAAAATAAAAATTTCTTTCCTGTTTTATTATGTCCAAAATCAAAAGAAAAACCAGGTGCAGTGGACAATAGGTGGAAAGTAGATGTTAATATAAAATTAGAAAGTGACTTATGATACCAAGACCATATATAGCCAAATGGCAGGAACATGCACCTTGGAAAGAACTTTCTCAAGTTGAACAAGACTTAATTATTTCAAGAACGTTGATTGAAATATTCTCAGATGATTTTTTGCGGGAAAATCTTGCATTCAGAGGAGGAACAGCTTTGCATAAATTATATCTTAATCCTGCTATACGATATTCTGAGGACATTGACTTAGTTCAAATTAAACCTGGTTCCATTAAGCCAATAATGGAAAGAATCGATGAAGTTGTAACTTTTTTCGAAGAGAAAAGAACAACACAAGTTCGCGGACATGGAGCAAAGGCCTTATATCGGTTTACATCGGAATATGAAGAAATAAGAATGCGGTTGAAATTGGAAATAAACTGCAAGGAACATTTTAATGTGCTTGACTGGTTTGATTTTCCATTTGAAATTGAAAGTGAATGGTTCTCGGGTAAAACAGAAATAAAAACTTACAATATAAACGAGCTTTTAGGAACAAAACTCAGGGCATTATACCAACGCAGTAAAGGAAGAGATTTGTTTGATTTAGATTATTCCCGGCAAAAAGTTGAATTGGACTATGAACAAATTATAATTTGTTTTAAGAAATATACAACGTTCGCAACAGGAAAAAGACCTCCCAGTAAAAAGGAATTCTTACTGAATATAGAAGGAAAAGAAAATAATGCCGATTTTGCGGGTGATATGGAGGCTCTTTTGAGACCAGATATAACCTACAACCAAGATGAAGCATTTGATTGGTTGAAAACAGAATTAATTGAAAGAATATAACAAATGTCTACCCTTCACAACCATACACATTGTCAAGTCGCTTAAAAGAGCCAACAAACAGACTAAAACCTGTCAAAGAGTATGGTTGTCTTAGCACACAGGCAGACAGTACAGGATAAAGCACTAAAACACAACATCGAATATAGTGCATTTGGTGGGTCGTGCAAAGGTTTTAGCTTTATTTCATTTATTCAACTTTCTAACGGTTTGATAGGAAAGTATCTTGAAGCTCCAAACTAAACCATATACGAGGACCGTTAGTTCAACAAATTCCAAAGGTGAATGTTTTGTTTCACCTTCGCCCGGAGGTGAACTAACTTTATTAATTAATTCCATTATTTGGAGGAATATTTTTTATAATTGGCAAAAAATACAAAATATTTTTAAAAAAGAATTCATATTGAATGCCAGTTATTTTTTTACGGATTTAAGAATAAAATTTTGTGCTGTTATTTCATTCTGTTTTAATATTTCCTACCTTTAATAATTGTAAACAAAATAAAATGAAAGCATTTACTATTGCAGCAATTTTTGTTTTCATATTGAGTAGTTTATTCGTGCACTCTCAAAATCTTTCTGGCACTAATCTGGATGATTTTATTGATGTAACCATTAAAAAAAATAATATTCCCGGTCTTTCCATTGCCGTTGTATCTAACGATTCAGTCATTTATGCAAAAGGTTTTGGAATAAAAAAAACGGGTGGGCCAGATTCTATTGATGAACACACTTTATTCGAGGCTGTTTCACTTACAAAATCATTTACTGCTTTACTCTTGGGAATGCTAGTCGACCAGGGAAAAATTAAATGGACAGACCTTGTAGTAAAATATATTCCAGATTTTGAAACAAATGAAGACTTTGTGACTCAAAAATTGACAATTCAGGATCTTTTGACTTTGCGAAGCGGATTGTTAGATGGAGACAAATTAAGTGGTTCCACCCGCATGGAACTTGTCCCTCAAATAAAAAATTTAAAAATATCAGACTCTTTTCGTTTAAGTCAAACTTCCTTTAATTTGAATTACACATTGGCTGGACTTATTATTGAAATCATATCTGGAGAAAGCTGGGAAAATATGATGAAAGAAAGAATATTTTCATCTTTAAATATGAGCGAGTCATATACTGACATTCCTACTGCTTTATCGTTTAATAATTTTTCCACACCTCATTTTGTTAAAGATGGAAACATTTTACTTACTCAATGGAGGGATTATAGCATATACAGCCCGGCAGAAGGCGTTTATTCAAATGTTGTCGACTTGGCAAAATGGATTAAACTCCAACTAAATAATGGTACATTTGAAAATCATTCCATAATTTCACCTAGTACACTTGCCGATATGCAAAAGCCACAAAATATAGCAATGGACTTGTTTAAGGAGTATTTCAATCCGGAAGCTAATTTTATGACAATGGGAATAGGATGGTTTATAAGTGATTATAAAGGACTTAAAATTATTCAAATGGGCGGTCTGTCATCTGGAACATCGAACCTTATAACAATCATTCCTTCAAAGAAAATTGGCATCATAATTCAGTCCAATAAGGGATTAGTTTTTGATTCTTTTGTAAAAATTAATTACATAATTATTAATGATTTAATTCAATAAAACAGAAAATTTAGACAATGATCAATAAATACGGAATTAATATAAAGCAAATAACCATAAAAAAGTACATATTTCAGAGCGGGGTCGGTGAGGTTAGCAACTACGGATTCTCGTTCCATCGTTCAGCTCTGTCGGACGTGAACGCTTTCCGAAATCCGCTCCGCTACATGTACCAACAGTTACAGCCTATTATAAGACAACAAAATAACTCATATTGGTTGAAATAGTTTCATAGATTTTGTATCATACTTATATAAAACATATAATCATGAAATTAAGACTCACAAATCTATCATTATCTATTGCATCTTATCTTATTCTTGCCTGCCTTTTCTTTTATCTGACATCGGAAAGGTTATATGGGCAAGGTGACACTCATTCTTTAAGTATCGAAATTTTTGTATCGGACAGTCTAAAGAAGGATTTTAAACCAGACGGAAGGTTATTCATATTATTTGAAAAATATCCGGGATGGGAACCAAGACTTAATCCTGTCATGGGTTATGGATATGGTATGTTTGCAAAAAACATAACCAGATGGGATGTAGATGATATTCAAATTGTTCATTCTACCAAAGGGTGGGACTCATTTCTGCCTAAAAGCTTTTTACTTGTGGATGATCCTAATGCAGGCCCGACTTATAGAAAACCATGGGATATTGAAAAAATTCCCGAAGGGACCTACTATTTACAGGTTTTTTGGGATCAAAACACAATCGAATCTAAGCTTAATTCAGCCGGAAACCTCTATAGTGAAGTCATTGAAGTCAATATAAAAGGTTCAACTAATATTGATATTAGTCTTTCAAAGATAATCCCGCCAATCGAAATTATGGATCACGAACTGGTGAAAGAGGTTAATTTTATGAGTGATACACTTACCAAATGGTGGGGGAAAGCTACGTTTCTAAAAGCTGCAATCTTGCTTCCCAGCGAATATTATAAAAATCAGGGAAAACCATATCCAATACGTTATCATATTTCGGGTTTAGGAGGGAGATATACTAATGTGAACAGTTATATGAAGAACAAGGATTTTCTAAATTGGTGGTTGTCGGGTGAAGCTCCACAGATTATTAACGTATACCTCGACGGAGAAGGACCTTTGGGTGATTGCTATCAAATTGATTCTGAATATGGCCCATACGGTTATGTCTTAGTTCATGAACTTATACCTCATATTGAAGGAAAATTCAGAGGCACCCAGTCACCTGAAACACGTTTTGTAAGCGGATGTTCAACAGGAGGCTGGGCTTCACTGGCTCTTCAACTTTATTATCCTGATTTCTTTAATGGAGTATTTTCCTATTCCCCTGATCCGGTTGATTTTAGCAATTTCCTTCTGGTAAATATTTATGAAGACAAAAACTTTTATATCAATGAGTACAGTATTTTACAGCCTGCACGAAGAAATATATATGGAGAAGTTGGCTTAACGATGAAAGACTTAGTGGACCAAGAACGATTAATAAGCCCTACCGGACATTATATTGAATCAAGAAGTGTTTTTGGAGTTTATAATCAGTTATACAGTCCAAAAGATGAAAATGGCAGGCCGATTCCGCTATTTAATCAGGAAACCGGAAAAATTGATTCGCTGGTGGCAGAGCATTGGAAGAAATATGATCTTTTGCATTATACCAAAGAAAATTGGAATAGTCTTGGTATAAAATTACAGGGTAAGATTTATATCTGGGTGGGCGATATGGATGGTTTCTATTTAAATACTGCTTTGCGTAAATATGATGAGTTTTTAAAGTCAACTGAGAATCCTAAATCAGATGCCAAAATAGTTTTTGAACCAATGAAAGGTCATTGTCAGGAAGCTACACAAATAAACTATATCAAGAAAACTGCTGAACGATTGGAGGAAATAAATGGCATAAAAAAAGAATAACAGGCTCGTTAGTTCAATAAATTTCAAAGGTGAATGTTTTCTTTGCCCTATATCCACATTAGAGATAAAGGGTTATTCTGGATTCAAAATCAATGGGCGTGTCAATTATAAGATCATCCATATAGCGCCAAAGGTCTGACAGGTAATGTACCTGTGGGGCGTAATTAATTTTGTATCCGTTTATTTTGGTAAGTCCTATCTGATTTATTCCGAATTCCGTTGAAATTTCTTCGATGATAAATTCCCCTTCTCTTGTACTAAATTTACTATATAACTTAAATATCCAAATTAATTTTTTGAGCCGGTTTTAGCTCCGACAATAAGACAAAAGCTATTTTTTCGTGGCCAACCTGCCTGACGGCAGTCAGGTTTGGTTTAGCTCCAGTCAAAAATATTCTGTATCCCTTGTCTTTGGGGCATAATATGCCTCTTAATTTTCATTTTCTGAGCTAATAGAACGTACCTCGCCCATAAATCCCTGGGTTTATCACAATATCTCCCTCCTTTCTTTGTTTTTACGCCGTTTCAATGAGCTTATCCAGCTCCTCCCAGTCGGCTTTATAAAAATAATGTTCATATAATTTTATTTCCATTTGATACCCGCTCCTGGTTATTTTAGCAGGAACTGATATAAACCAGTCAATAAATGTCCGGTGTTCCTGTCGTTTAAATCTATTTTTCTTTTGGCGCATCATCACTGATAAGTTATAAGCAAATACGCTTAACTGCCATATAATATCATTCGCCCAAAAATCATCAGTCAGTGTAGCTCCTGCCATGGCCTGCCCCTTTACCTGTTCGATCCATGTATCGCATAGCGGATTTTGCATCTTCGCTCGCCAATTCAAAACAAGTTTTGATTGGTCTCGCTCATCGCAAAATTCACTTGTTGAACGTTGTTTGTAAATCTCATGCA
>CAZTAL010000069.1:0-12981 GCA_964611525.1 uncultured Prolixibacteraceae bacterium | reverse complement strand
GAAGTATCCGGGAAATTAGTGCCTATATCACCTTTTTTCACTGCACCGAGAAGGGCATCACAAATGGCATGTATCAGGACATCTCCGTCGGAATGAGCCACAGTGCCCTTGCTATGAGGAATTAAAATTCCTCCCAGCCAGAGTGTTTCTCCTCCGGCAAGCCTGTGAACATCATATCCGTGTCCAATCCTGAAATCCATATCAGCGCTGATTATCAAAGGCTTCTACATCAAAGGAAAGAGTGAATCTCAGAGTATTTGCCAGCGGATGATTCTGTTGCGTTGGGAACAGATAAGAAAAATCAAGTGCAAACACATTCATCCTGAAGCCTGCACCGGCAGTAAGGAATTTCCTGTTACCCTTATTTTCGTGTTCCCAGAAATACCCGGCTCTGAGTGCAAATTGTTTATTATACCAGTACTCCACACCAGCCATTAAATTTATCTCCTGCAATTCCTCCTGTAATCCGCCGGGAGCATCAGAGAATGAAGAAAAAATTCCGGCAATTACTGATTTGTCAGAATAAGCACCACCGGGATATATTACGGCACCCTGTTCATAATAAACAGTATCACGTGGGGGAGTCGGAACTAAAAGCTTGTCAGCTTCAAAACTAAAAGAAAATGAATTGTATTGATCCAATTCTGTTGTATAAGCAGCTCCGAATTTTAGCATAGTAGGAATAAAATCTTTGACCTCACCATCTGTATATGATATTTTAGCTCCTATATTCTGAATATTGATACCTGCAGAAAAAACATTATCCTTCCGGTTTGCCCTGAATTCCTTATATAAATAAAATGAAACATCAGCAGCATATGTATTCCCCGCCTTGGTCTCCACGCCATTAACCAATTGTCCCCCCGTAAGATCAGACCGGATATAACGTACAGCAACCGAGCCTGAAAATATATCAGAAAGCTTACGTACATAGCCAAGGTCAAGTGCAAATTCATTCGGACTCTTCTGTCCCTCAAAAGTACCGTATTCACTGGTAAAAATGATATCCCCCAAAGAAAAATAGCGTAATGAACTGCTTACAGTTTGTACATCATCAATTTTCTTATATCCAACAAGGTAAGCCAGGTTAATATCGGAAACCAGAGCCCGCAGCCATGGTGAATAAGACAAGCTGACACCAACGTCACTTTCCATAAAAGCATATTTAGCAGGATTCCAATGCTGAGAATTAAGGTCGGGAGTGGCGCCTACCGAAGCATCTCCCATTCCTCCGGCCCTGGAGTCAGGGGTTATTGAAAGGAAGGGAACAGCAGTTGTTATGGTATTGGCTCCTGAAGTGGTAGCCTGCCCTTTTACATTTTGGATAAAAACAAAAATAAAAACAAAAACAAAAGATAACCGAAACAATCTAATCATAATTCTTCTAAAATTGAGAGTTGCAAATATATAAATTGTGAACAATGCAACAATTGGATTAAAAATAGAAAACGGTAGTTTTTCAGAAAAAGTACATTTTAAATCTAAAAATCTAAAATGGAAATATATTACAACTCCATTTTAGATATTAAGAATAAATAAAAATTCAACGCGCAACTACCATCTTACCCGTTGAGGAAGTAATTACTCCATCATTATTTTTTACAGTTATCCTGTAAAGATATATTCCATTTTCCAACTCTGAATCAGATGCATTTAAATCCCACCTTACCCTGTTGCTTTCCAGTCCGCTTGATCCAACAACGGTAGTAAAATAATCCACTCTCCTCCCGTTCAGGTCGAAAATCTCATAAATGGCATTTAGAGAAGCATCAGGCTGATTATGTCTGAAAATAAAAAAGGTATAGTCATAAACAGGATTGGGGCTATTTCTTACCTCCGAAATATAAAAATTGTCAGTTACTTCGAATTCAATCTCTTTCTCAGATGAATTATTAGCAACATCCCAGGCCTTAATTCTCAGAGAATGCTTTCCGGCAGAAAGATCCCTAAGTGGGAAGACTACTGTACCGGATGTGAAATCATCTTCATTACTCTGATAATAATCATTAAGTACTATCAACTCCGGTAAATTATCGTCAATAATTGCAGTTATGTCATGTCCTATTCCGGAACCAACAATATTTATACCATTTTCGTCTGACAGAAAAGCGAGGAGTGAGCAATTTTTTTCTACTTTATCCCCTGAAACAAAGTCAGGAGTGTTAAGATATAATTCTATTTCAGGACCTTCATTATCAACCACCTGTGAGCCGCTACCCCCAACAGCAAAATCAATGTAACCTCCATTTGCATCAATAGTCCCGTTATCTGCATAGTAAACAATTTTGCCTCTGCCAGGATTATAAGAAATATCTTTAGGTATTACAAAGCTGAATGTAAATTCACCATCTGTTACATTTACCAATCCCTTATAAATAATATTTTCCTGCACTTTAAACTCAACCGGCATTTCGCCTGCATTGCCAAGGGTTTTAATCATTACCGCCTTATCATAAACTGTCGGAATAATTTCACCCGAAAAATTGTCTGCCTTTTTGCCTGATATATCAGAAATAAATCCTGAAACAGTAACATGCTGTAATGCACCAAGAGTATCAATCCGACCTGAAGCATCCTTACCGTTAATATTGTTAGTGACCACCTTATATCTGGGGTAAGACAGTTTTAGTGCAGGATCGGCAAGCAGACTGAAATTCCTTTTGTTGATACTTCCTGCAGTATTGACTTTTGCCAATCTCATTATTTCACCCATTCGATAATGCTCCCCATTCTCATCCTCTTCAAAAACAAAATTGTAAAAACTCCGGCTTAATAAATAGTTAGAATATGCATATACAAGTCTGGTAGTTGAAAACAATCCTATCCCTCCTCCATCCGGATTGAACAAAACGTATTCGCCTGCCGATGTTTCATCTCCGTCAAAACGGCTGAATCCACATGTTGCAGTAACAAATATAGGCAACTTGTCTGCATTCGACCATGAATTAATATGGCTGACATCCAGCACCTTTTCATCTGACATAAAACGTTCGTTGGCATGTCCCATATAATTTAGTACCAATACTCCTTCCCTCACTTTTCTGTTTATGGCATCAGTAACATCCGGATAATTCTCACCTCCCGGACCGGTTACCTGTTGATAAGCATCAAAATAAATCTTGTCAGTAACAAATTCTTCATGTTTTTCATTCAACATGTCAGCCAGTTTTTCCGAATCAGTCATATGCATTCCCCCGTCCTCATCATCAGCAATAAAACAAACATGATTACGCCATTTTCCCAAAGCATCCTCAGAATTATAATTTTTTATTTTATTCACTACCACTTCAGCCTGATAAGTTGTGGAGCAGGGAATACGTCCGATACATAGGTCCATAGTCCCCTCATATACAGTTTCTCCTTCATCGAGTATAACAAAATAATCGTCAGTAACAAATGTAGCGACCGGATTTAATGAGTTGTCTGACTGATAAGTAGGGATAAAACAGTTGCTTCCCGTGTTAACACCTTTATTATCATAACTGCCGTCTCCAAAAAGTAACACATATTTAAGTCCCTCTTTTCTGTCGTAAAACATTTTTATGAAATTACGGATACCGGCAGCATCTTTTCTTCCGGAGCTGAATTCATTATAGACCAGCTCTGCTGAAACCACTGCCACCTCCATCCCATCATAACTACGATGAAAATCAGCTAATTCTTCAGCTGAATTCATAAAGTCAGGATGTGAAATGATCAAAAATTCTGGTGTACTTAATCCATGAATATTTTGATTTTCTACCTCACCTTCAAACTGAGGTTCCGGGAAATTACCATCCACATCAAAGGCCACATATTCTCTCAATTGGGAAGCAGGTCGCTTGAATTTCATAAAATTACCATCAAGTTCAACAGACACCTCCTTCACATTGCAAAAATCTGTAATGTCCCACACTTTCAAACCTGAAGAGATGTTTTCAATTGAAAATTCTGCAATATTTTCCTCCCCCACCGAAGCAATATCACGGAAAAACAAAGGTTCATCGTTATGCAACTTTAACTTACGTATATAATTAATCTCGATATAATCCAGCCAGGCATTGGCATTTGCAGCGCCACTATAATATTTAACAATCAAATTAAGTTCATTTTGCTGAACCGGAAAGGTAAGTACCAATTTTTGCTCATCAGCATAAAGAGACGTAGCATCAGATGTATTAACCCTGTCAAAGTTTATTTCACCCAATTTATTCTGATTTGCTAATATAATCATCTCAGATGCGGCTGATGAATGGGCTACTGCATTTATGCTGATTGTAATTTCTGCAGGATCGGATATATCGTGAAGAAGAAAATTGTAATTTTTTGTACTTCCGTTTATAAACTTATCTGAAAACCATTGTTTTCCTGAACTCAGTAAATTAAATTTCTCCTGTTCATACAGATCATAAGCATTGTAAGAAGCAATTGCATGGGTAGCTTCCTGTTCCACTAAAGGAAGTATTTCAGCAATTTCCGATGCTCCTTCCCCTTCCGTTATAAAAAAATAACCCTTTGTGGAATAAGGATTTAACCGGTGCTTAAAAAAATCTCCGTCAGGAACAATTTCCCAATTCACTGCTCCAGGAGCATAAAAAAACAGACAATCCGCCCCATTACTTTTGCCATGTGAAATAGCCAACTGGGGCAAGTCATCGTGAACAGAATTACCAATCTTCTCATCCAAAGGCAATCCTCCTGTTCCATAAATATTTACTTCATAAGGATCACTAATTCCCCACTGTTTTAACAGAGAATGAGGGATCTTGTAAACACCTCTGCCTGAGGTGCTTACCTTTAACCATTTTCCCGAACTCAGAACAGATTCATCCTGCCGGCCGGAAATGACGGTATTAGCATTATTTATTACAGATTCTCGGATCGCCCCCTTACAGGCTCCGGCGGTAAATAATTCATGGCGGACAACATTTAATGAAAATCCGGATAAAAAAAATAAAACAAGTAATAAAAACCTCATCTCAATCATTAATTGTATTTATTATCCGATAAAACAACAATATTATAAATATCGTATTATTATCGGTAATAATATTATTACTGGGTAATTAGCCGGAAAAATATTTACAAAAAAATATAATCATTATCTCTAAAACGCTATCTGGCAACAGATATTGCATATTAAAAAAGCACTTAAAGCTTAACTTTTACAACAGTTATAAAGCACCTGAGCATCCTCTCACTCAACCATCCAAACGTTGTTGATAAATAACTCATATTTACGGACTACCGATGAACTTACTAAAACAGACTTACAAACGGGCAAAATAATTTACAACAAAAAAAATATTTTTTAAATTTATACCGAAAATTACTTGCAGATAATAAATCAAATAAATTATTGACTTAATAAAACAATAAGAATTAAACAAATAAGTTATATTTGTGATAAATGCAAAAAGAAGAACATTAAATGGAACGAGCATGACAAACTTTTTGACACACATATGTGCCTGCGCACCGAAGTGCTACGGCACATACGACAAATATTAAAATCATGCGAGTTCTATCTTATACCTTTGAAAACAAACATTTTTAATAAAATGAAACCAACAACATTATTATTACTGTTTTTAATTGTCATCCTCTCAGGATGTGGATTATTCGGTGGTAAGCGCGGACAAAATTCCCGTTCTACCGGTTGGGAATATAATTCCGAAGAAACCGGCAATATACCTTATTTGTCAGGTTATGAACAGAAAACCGGGCCCGGACTGGTATTTATTCAGGGAGGTACATTTACCATGGGGCGAGTCGAAGAAGACGTAATGTATAAATGGGACAATCATCCCCGCAGGGTCACAGTCGCATCATTCTATATGGATGAAACAGAAGTTTCCAATCAGGATTACAGAGAATATATGCACTGGCTACAAAGAGTTTATCCGGGTGACCGTGAGAAACTCAATTCAGTATTGCCGGATACTAATCTTTGGAGGAGCGAGCTTGCCTACAATGAACCTTATGTAAACAATTATTTACGCCATCCTGCCTATAGTGACTATCCGGTAGTCGGAGTAAGCTGGGAACAAGCAAAGGAATATTGTTCATGGCGAACCGACAGGGTGAACGAAAAGATACTCGTTGAGAGAGGTATTTTGCAGCACGACAATGCCCAGTCGGGAAAAAACGTCTTTACCACAGATACATACCTGGCAGGCATGTATCAGGGAACCGAAGGAGATAATCCACAGGAAAATCCTGACGGAACAACACGGGGTGTAAAATGGGAAGACGGTTTAATGCTTCCGCAGTACAGGCTTCCGACTGAGGCTGAATGGGAATATGCTGCATATGGATTAATTGGAAATGTTGATGATGAATTGCTTACTGATCGTAGAATTTATCCATGGAACGGTGATTATCTGAGAGAAGACAGAGGCAGAAACAAAGGAAGGCTGAGAGCAAACTTTATAAGAGGCAGGGGAGACCTGATGGGAATGGCAGGTGCATTAAACGATAATGCAGATATTTCTGCTCCAGTCTTCTCATATCAACCAAATGACTATGGACTTTATTGTATGTCAGGAAATGTAAATGAATGGGTAGCAGACGTTTACAGACCTTTATCATTTCTTGATATCGAAGAATTCCAGCCCTTTAGAGGAAATGTTATTACTGCTGGCAGACGCGATGCTAACGGAGAACTAATTAGTAATGAATACGGAGAAATTGTTCAAGACACTATAGCCGATTACAGAAATTTCAGAGATGGCGACCTTGAATCCCAAATTGTTGAAACCGGTGACTGGAATGCATTAAAAGAAGAAGAAGAAAGCAGAGATACTGACGATATGTATTTCAAAGATGAACGCCCCGGTGCATTTTCATCTTTAATAAGCGATGAGATCAGGGTATATAAAGGAGGCTCATGGAAAGACAGACCATACTGGCTTGTTCCGGGAACCAGAAGATATTTGGATCAATCAAAAGCACAGTGCGATTTGGGTTTCCGCTGTGCAATGACAAGAGTAGGAAGTCCTGAAGGATTCTAATATTTAAATAAAACTAAATTAAAACCTCATTTTTGAGAAAGATGAGGTTTTTTTATTTTTTTAAACGAATGAATGTCGAAAAAATATACAAGCTTTTTACTAAATTTCCACATGTCGTAACGGACAGCAGAGAAGTTAAAAAAAACAGTATTTTCTTCGGACTTAAAGGTGAAAAATTCAACGGGAACAAATTTGCTGGCGAAGCATTACAAAAAGGCGCAGCTTATGCTGTAATCGATGATGAAAAATTTGTACAACCCCGAACTATCCTTGTTGAAAATGTTCTTGAAACGCTGCAGTCACTTGCCAGTCTCCACAGAAAAAGATTGAAAATACCGGTTTTAGCTATAACAGGTTCTAATGGAAAAACAACAACTAAAGAATTAATTGCTGCGGTATTGTCAAAAAAATTCACTGTATCTTTTACCATGGAAAATTATAACAACCACATCGGATTACCTTTAACACTTCTAAGCATGACCCGTAAAACCACTACAGCGATAGTGGAAATGGGAGCCAACCATTCCGGAGAAATTTCTTTACTATGTTCAATTGCTGATCCTGACTACGGCATTATAACCAACATAGGACGTGCTCATCTTGAAGGTTTTGGTACTTTTGAAACAGTAATAAAAACTAAAAACGAACTTTATAACTATTTAAAAAATAAAAAAGGCACTATCTTTTATAACCAGGACAATCCTATTCTGTCAAAACTAATTGGAAATTATCCCCGGAAAATAAGCTATGGTCAAAAGGGCAGGGAATTTCAATGTGAACCGGTTTATAAACCTCCGTTTATAGATGCCAGAATTCATTTTCCTGATAAGTTATTATATATCAGCACTAACCTTACTGGCAGCTATAATTTCGAAAACATCATGGCAGCCATTTCAGTAGGTCATTTTTTTGGGGTGGAAATAGAACAAATCCGCGATGCCATACAAGACTATGCTCCCCAAAACAATCGCTCCCAACTTATTGAAAAAAAAGGAATGAAAATAGTAATGGACGCATATAATGCCAATCCCACTAGTATGAAAGCGTCTATACAAAGTTTTGTTTCAGATTTTTATAATCCCCGCTGCCTCATACTTGGCGACATGCTCGAATTAGGATCCTATTCAGAGCAGGAACATAATGAAATTATTAAAGAAATCAGCAAATACCTTTTTAAAAAAGTATTCCTGATAGGACAAAATTTTTCAAAAGCAGCAAAAAACTATAATTACAAAACTTTCGACAATACTGATAATTTCTGCCGCTATATACAACAAAATCCATTAAACGGCTGTTCCTTACTTATAAAAGGATCGCGTGCCATGCAACTCGAAAAAGTTATCAGGTTTCTTTAGTTAACCAGTGGCTTTTCCACCTTAAGAACATCAGAAATGGCCTTCTCAAAAGTGGCCTTGGGCAGCGCCCCCATTGCCATCTGAGGTTGTCCTTCAGTCGGAACAAAAAGTAATGAGGGGATACTCCTAATACCAAACATACCTGCCAGCTCCTGCTCCTGCTCAGTGTCAATCTTATAAATAATTAATTTATCGCCATATTCCTTTTGAAGCTCTTCGAGTACCGGAGCAACCATTTTGCATGGAGCACACCAGTCAGCATAAAAATCTATCATACAAGGAACAGAACCTTCATATTTCCACTCCTTGTTTTCTTCCCAGTTAAATACTTTCTCTTTAAAAGTCTCTTTTGTTAAAAATTCAATCATATCAAAAACATATATAAATTTATACATATATAAAATCAAAGATAATGCCATTTTTTTCAAAGCGCTAAATTAAGAAGGATTTAATACAAATAATTGTAATTTTGTCACGATTTTTCTGTATTTGTCAGAAAAATAATCGACATAATAAAAAATGGATATAAAATTAAAAAATAAAATATTTGAAAAAATTTCCAAGGTAGCCGATCAAATGAATCAGGATACTTATGTAATAGGGGGTTATGTTCGTGATCTCATTTTAAAAAGGCCTTCAAAAGATATTGACATTGTTACAGTGGGAAGCGGAATTAAACTGGCAGAAAATGTTGCACAAGAATTAAAACCCCGCCCCAGGCTAAGTGTGTTTAAAAATTTTGGTACAGCACAGCTTAAACACAAAAAATTAACATTAGAATTTGTAAGTGCCCGGAAAGAATCATATCACAAAAACTCACGCAATCCTGAAATCAAGGAGGGAACCCTTGAAGACGATCAGAACCGGAGAGATTTTACAATTAATGCGTTGGCGATAGGATTGAACCATCACAATTATAATCAAATTATCGATCCTTTCGATGGAATAAAAGATTTAATAAATAAAACTATTAAAACCCCATTGGACCCAAAAAGGACTTTTTCAGATGATCCCCTCCGGATGATGCGGGCTATTCGTTTTTCTTCCCAATTGAATTTTAATATTGAAACCAACACTTTACAGGCAATAGCCAAAAATAAAAAGCGTATTAAAATAATATCTGTTGAAAGAATCACAGATGAACTAAATAAGATCATACTTTCAGTCAAACCTTCAATTGGTTTCATACTACTGGAAGAAACAGGACTTTTGGAGCAGATTCTCCCTGAATTATCCATGATGAAAGGTGTGGAAATTATAAACGGATTGGGACATAAAGATAATTTTTATCATACCCTCGAGGTGCTCGACAATATTTCCCTTCACACTGACAATTTATGGTTGAAGTGGGCTGCTTTATTGCATGACATTGCCAAGCCCCAAACCAAAAAATTTATCAACGGACAGGGATGGACCTTCCATTCGCATAACTATGCCGGGGCGAAAATGATTCCTGGAATATTCAGGAAAATGAAACTCCCAATGAATGAAAAGGTAAGGTATGTTCAAAAAATAGTAAAACTTCACATGCGTCCGATAATCCTTGCAGAGGAGGAAGTAACAGACTCAGCTGTAAGGCGTTTGCTATTTGAAGCTGGCGATGATATTGACGATCTTATGATCCTCTGCGAGGCTGATATAACCTCCAAAAATCCTGAAAAAGTACGGCGCTATCTGAAAAATTTCAGGATTGTCCGCCGTAAACTTAAAGAGATAGAAGACAAAGATGCGATAAGAAATTTTCAGCCTCCTGTTTCAGGAGAACTGATAATGAAAACTTTTGGGTTACCTCCATCCAGAGAGGTTGGCATCATAAAAGATGCCATTAAAGAATCCATTCTTGACGGGGAAATAGGAAATAATTTTGATGAGGCATATGAGTTCATGTTAAAAAAAGGTAGTGAAATGGGATTGGGAAAAAAATCAGGGAATGAGCTTTAGTCTTAATATCACAGGTAAATGATCACTGAATCCACCGGCATATTTATAACCTGTATAAGTGCGTTTTAACCTTAATCCCCCATATTTGGTATCAGATTCTAACAAAAACGGAAGTTTTATTATACTCTCAAATCCCGGTTCAGCGAATAATCCTTTTTTTGCCTCAATAAGAGCTCCTGATATAATTATCTGATCAAACACTAACCATTGTCCCTGATATTTTAGGGTTCCCTCCCCACCTTTATTCCATGAATAAGAAAGATTATAAAGACATTTTGCCTTTGGTTCGCCGGAAAAATCGGCTGTCTTAAGAAAAGATGACAGACTTTCATCCCATGGCTGATCATTAAAATCTCCCAGCACCAATATCTTAGGATCATCATATCCATCAAATAACCTGTCGATTTCACATCTCAGGGTCTTTGCCGCAAGAATACGGCGTGGACGGCTTTCAAGTAATCCGCTATACCGGGAAGGCCAATGATTAACAAATATATGAATGGTATCCACTTTATCCATAATCCCTTTAACATACAATATTTCCCTTGTCCTGATAACGGAATCCTCATTATTAAGTAACGGATAATATTGATATTTCAGCGGATAAAATACTTTCGTATTATATAGCAAAGCAACATCAATACCGCGATCATCAGGAGAATTTTTGTGAATCATACTATAGGAAAATGACCTAAGGGGAGTATTCATTAATAACTTCTCCAGCACATACCGGTTTTCTACTTCACATAAACCTATTATATCTGGCGGAGACCAGCCTGTAGCATTTAATAAAACCTTTGAAAGATTTAGTATTTTCCTGTTAAAACGCTTATTAGTCCAGTGCCTGGAACCGGCTGGAGTAAATTCCTCATCAAGAGTCTCCTTGTCATCTACAGTGTCGAAAAGATTCTCAACATTATAAAAAAGGATATTGTACTCTCCGGAATTATTCTGTGCATATATTCCGGGGGATAACAAAAAAAATAAAATAACAATAAAGAGGGAAAACCTAATCTTCATCTTTTTTTTCAATTCGCTCAAAAGCACCAAGGTCGGGACCATCATCGGCCATTCTGTCCCTGTTCATTATATCATACGGGACAATCCGGCCATAAGCAGGATTTCCAATATCCTTAGCATTTGAGAGTGTATCCAGGGCATAATTATAATTTTCATAGGGATCAATAAACTTAGGATCGTAATCATCACCTTTCCAGACATTTTTATAATGGTCATTATCGGACAAATCAAGAGTATCGGGAACCTGCAGAATGCAATGATCAAAAAGATAGTTAAATCCATTTTCCTCGTTGTCACCCAATTCAATTTCATTAAGATTATTACCGTAAATAATACTATTTTTAAATTCGGCATTATCCAGATCACCCTTATAAATGACAGTAGATCCGTCGGATTGTTTTACGGGTAAAAAATTTGATATTATTACTGACGGCGTAGAACGAGCCTTTCTTGAATAATTGCCCCAATAATTAGCAATAGTAGTATGGTAAAATGTATATTCGCCACCGATAAGGAAAGCTGCGGCATAGAATCCGCAATTAGCTATAAGGTCGTTATATCCGTATATCCTGGACTTCATTGCAAACAGTCCGGCATATGCCATATTTTCAATTCTCGAGTTACCCAGTTCCACCGAAGCATAGCCTTCGTCCTCAATGGTACCGACCTGTAATCCTATATTGGCATTTTTAATTGATACATGATTAAAAACATTGTTATGGCTTCCGGAGATAAGGATAATCCCATCCCACTGATCCGGTATATTTTTGTAACTATCCTCTAAACGGTCTGATAAGAAAAGAATTGGATCCTCAAAAGTTCCTTCAGCTATGATTTTACCTTTCTTTTCAACCCGAAGGCCTGTTCCTTTATGGAAATGAATCCGCGTTCCGGGCTCGATAGTCAGGGTAGATGTACTGTCAACATATACATAACCGTATACAAGATAAGGTTTTTCCGCTGTCCACGTGGTAGTTTCAATATTTCCTCCCTTAATCAGTTTAAAGTCCTGTCCGTATGCAATCAGATTAATATCCTGGATATTTGCATTTGTCGTAAACTCAATTGAATCCTGAACTACCATTGGAAGATTCTGACCGTTTGGATCGACAGTTACTTCAACAAATATAAAAATGCTATCATTTGCAGGCA
Source organism: uncultured Prolixibacteraceae bacterium (assembly GCA_964611525.1). Taxonomy (GTDB): domain Bacteria; phylum Bacteroidota; class Bacteroidia; order Bacteroidales; family Prolixibacteraceae; genus JAAYJR01. The sequence goes on along the minus strand of CAZTAL010000069.1, from coordinate 521 downwards.
CCTCCACTTCATATGCTTCATTCGTACTTACCCCGTTAATATTAAGTCTGAAGTTGGAAAAATCGCCTCCAGCCACCCTTATTCTCGAAATCAATACATTTTCATTATATGGATTAATAACTTTGAAATGCTGAGTTGTTGAACCAATGGTCGTGAAGACAGTATCGAACATTACTGTATCCCGGGAAAAAATCAACCTCGCATCCGACGAATTCATATACCCTTCGTCTTCACATGAAAACAAAAAAGTTATTATCCATATACAAAATATTATTTGATATAGCCTCCTTGTCAACTTTACTAGTTTTAATTCTTAAAACGATATAATAATGTTATTTATTACTACAAATATACAAAATCAATTTACAATTTTTAACATTTATTTGCAACTATTGTCCTTTAATTTTTTTCTTTTTCAAGAATGAGCCAAGTCTAAAAAGGCGCTTCGCGCCCTTTTTAGGCAAATTTAAAAAATTTATTAAACTGATTTTTAGACATTTATAAAATAACATAAAGTATTA
>CAZTAL010000068.1:0-61594 GCA_964611525.1 uncultured Prolixibacteraceae bacterium | reverse complement strand
AAATGACCTCTTGTCCTGTGTGGCTCCCCAGGTAGGACTTGAACCTACGACCTACGGATTAACAGTCCGCCGCTCTAACCAACTGAGCTACTAGGGAATATATGTAAGTTGTATTTCTGTTTTCCAGGTTCTCTGTTTATACTATACGTATAATTGTTTGTATTGTTGTATTTCAGACAGATAACCTGAATAGTCCTAAAGAAATATATTGAACGTACTGCTTTTCGAAAGCGGTGCAAAAATAATAGCTTTTCATTAAAGAAAAAATTTTTTTTAAATAATTCCGGCAATTGAAAGTGTATTTTTTTTATGAAATTATATAAATTTTTTCTATGTAAAACTTATCTTTATATCGGGAGGCGGCAATTCCATAATAAAATGTCGACATGATCGATCCATGGAATAAAGGCTAATAGCAATAGTTTTCAGTGAATGCATAATTTTATTAACATTTGTTATTATAGTTAACGATTATTTTTTTTTCAGTTCCAATTTAATAAATTTGAAAAGGTTAAAATGAAGATGTTTAATAAATACAGAACTATTAAATGAGCATTAATTATAAAGTTTTTATAATGGGGAGGGTTACAGTAATAATCCTTGTCTTTCTGGTGACCTTTATATTTTATAAATGCCAGAAAGAAACTGAGGAACCGGAAGAATCCATTCCCATTGAAGTGACTTTTGAGGTTACTGATCCTTCGGAAACCGGGAAATCGGATGGATCTATAAAAACAGACGTTAGCGGGGGTTCTCCTCCCTATATTTTTTTATGGTCTAACGGAGACACAACCAAAGATATTGACAGCTTGTCTGCCGGAATGTATATTTTGACCATAAGCGATGCCGGTCAACAGGTTTTGAAAGATACTGTTAATCTAATTGATGTGGTTTTCGATGTTGACGGAAATGAATATGGTTTTGCCAGAATAGGTGATCAGATATGGATGAGGCAAAATCTTCGTGTAACACATGCGCCGGACAGTAAAGCTATCGAAAGTTATGTTTACGATAATGATACTACGTATGAGCTTGATTACGGCCGTTTATATTCATGGGATGTCGCCATGAATGGTTCTGACGCTGAAGGAGCCCAGGGTATTTGTCCCAGTGGCTGGCATATTCCTTCAGACGAAGAATTTAAAATTTTAGAAATGCATCTTGGCATGACGCGGCAGCAGGCTGATACGGTGAATGTATGGCGAGGATCTCCGGTTGGCGACAGACTAAAGCTTGGAGGAGATTCGGGGTATGATGCTCTAATGTCAGGAGGATTACTTTTCGGAAGTTTGTATTACAATATAACAAAATCAGAATATATGTGGAGTTCCACTGAATTTGATGACAGTAAAGCATGGCGGCGGTGTCTTGGTGCACACAAATCATCTGTGGGGCGATATAATACATATACAAAAAATTCCGGGCTTTCGATACGGTGTATTAAAGACGATTAAAAATTTATAAACAACAGTGATAATGAATAATAAATTTATTTTGTATTCCCCTATTATTGTATTACTCTTTTTGTTTTTTAATTGTAGTAAAGCGGAAGAAGAAGAGGGGCCGGCTGAAGACCTTGTTTTCCAATCACTTGTTGCAGAAAAAGATACAATTGCTCCATCAGAAAATACTAAAATAACAGCAACTGCAACAGGTAGCCAACTGGAATATTTTTGGTCGAAAGATGCAGGTGAAATATCTCCGACCGATAAACCGTCTGAAATTTATTTTTCCGCAGGTCCTTGTGAGATAGGAGAAAGAACGGTTACATGCAAAGTAACAAATGGCAGTACGCAGTCGGAAACCAAAAGTATTATCATTGTAGTTTTATGAAAATTAAGTGGATACCTTATATAATAATTTTGATAGTAATATTTCCATTGGTGACAAGTGCGCAATGCCTTTCATCTGTTAATCCTGTCGGTGGAACTAATAATCTACTGGTTCTTGAAAAAAATTCTTTTAGATTTATTTCTTTTTATAAATTCGGACAAAGTAAGAGATATTATAAAGGGTCCAATCCTTCTGATTTCCTATATATAAATGATGCTAATTATAATTATCTTTCTGCCATTATTGGTTATGGGTTCAATTCAAAATTTACCATGGAAATGGAGGCTGGTTATTTTTTGAATAAAACCTATAATTATGTTCATTCCCAAAATCCACATATTGGTAAAGGATTTTCCAATATTGTTATACTTGGGAAACACAGCATTTATTCGGATCATACAAAAAGATTTTATATTACAGGTGCTGCCGGACCTAAAATTCCTTTTTCCCGTGAATATCAATATGTAAATAATATAGAACTTCCGGTTGAAGTGCAACCTACAATAGGAGCTTATGGAATGGTTATAAGTACTTCATTTGTTAAAGAAAATTCGGCAACAGGAATGCGCTTTTTTTTAACAAATCGAATGGAGATAAATGCACCTAACAAGAAAGATTATAAATTAGGCTCATCCTTATATAATTCCTTTTATGTTTCCAAACATTTGATGGCAATCAAAGGCGACTGGACAGCCATAATGCAAGTGAGAAATGAAATACGAGGAACCGACAGGATTGGCGGAGATAAGAAAGAGTCATCAGGAAGCAATCTCTTTTATCTAGCACCACAGATCAATTATGTACTTAAAGAAGAGTGGTATATTTCTGCTATGGTTGACATCCCCGTTTATCAGTATTTTAACGGTACTCAGCTGGGGGCATCAACTGGTTTTACGGTGATTTTGTCCAAAACTTTTAGTTTGTAATATATTTTTTTGCGGATATACATATAAAAAAGTTATAAAAATATGTTTCCGGACATCTGAAATTATAAATTATTAAAAATTTGAATCTACTTCGAAAAGTCTAAAAACAAAAATATCTTAAAAAGATCATATTAATGAAAAATCTAAATATCTGAATGTCAATTTTTTTAATTTTTGTTCAATTATTTTTATTGAAATTTTTTGATAAAATATACTTTTTAGAGTGGGCTCAAAATTTTGATATTACAAAATAGTTAGTTAGAATAAAAGTATAGAAAACAGGGGAAATACAATAAAGTTTTATCTAAGGCCGATTTTAAATTAATTATTGATTTGATTAGAAAGGATTACAGATGAATTCGAGGAAGCCTTTAATAATAAAACCATAAAAATAAGCAGAAATAATAATTTAGCTTTATTGCTAAAATTTAAATGATTATTTTTAAACAAAATTACCTCATAAAAAAAATAAAACTATGTTAAAGAAAAGCAACTTATTTATTGTCGTTTTTATTTTGACAATGACTTTTTCAGGTGAGGCTCAGAAACCTGTTGGTGATAATTGGTTGAATACTGATGTTCCTGTTGAAGACGCAATCTGTTTTGCACTTTATACTGTCAGTGATAATACGTTAAAAATGACGGCCCAGCTTTATCCTCTTGATGAGGATGTTGATAAAGTGGTTGAATTGCAAGTTAAAAAGGATGGTTTATGGAAGACAATTGCTGCAACAGTTGTCAGCGAGGAATTTTATGGTTGGCCACAGGAGGATAAGAAGCGTTGGACAGCTCATTTCCGTATTGAGCAATGGGATATATCCCTGAATTATTATTACCGGATTCTTGCTGCCGGAGGAAAAGCAGAATATGAAGGGATTATCAGAAAAGATCCGGTAGAGAAGGAAGAAATTGTTGTTGCGGCATTTACAGGAAATGGCAACTATGATCGACGTTTAAAACCGGATATTATCAGAAATCTTAAATATCAGGATCCGGATTTATTGTTTTTTTCAGGCGACCAATCTTATGATCATAAATTGCATCAGCAAGCATGGTTGTTGTTCGGACAGGAGTTTGGAGAAATTATAAAAGACAGGCCTACGATTTGTATACCTGATGATCATGATATAGGTCAGGGTAATCTGTGGGGTGAAAATGGCATCAAAGCATCCAGTCCGGCAGGGGATGACGGAGGTTATTATTACTCTCCCCAATATGTTAATTCAGTTCAAAATGCCCAGTCATGGCATTTACCGGATCCCTATGATCCAACTCCTGTAGAGCAGGGCATCGGGGTTTATTATACTTCATTGAGGATAGGGAAGGTAGATTTTGCTGTTGTCGAAGACAGAAAATTCAAGACAGGACCTAAGGGTTTGATACCTCCAATGGGACCCCGGCCTGATCATATTACTGATTCCGATTATGATCCGAAAATCGTCGATCTGCCGGAGGGAAAAATTTTAGGCGACCGGCAACTTAAGTTTCTTAATGAATGGGGACAAGATTGGAGAGGTGTCAATATGAAAGTAGTTCTGTCGCAAACGGTATTTGCTAATGCAGCGCATCGACATGGTAAGTACGAATATGCATTAATTGCCGATATGGATTCCAACGGATGGCCGCAAACAGCCAGGAACCGTGCAATAAAGGCTATGCGTAAATTTTTTGGATTACATATTGCCGGAGATCAACATCTGGCCACAGTAATTCATCATGGTGTCAATCAATTCAGGGATGCCGGATTTTCATTTTGTGTACCATCTGTTGTCAATTATTACAACAGATGGTGGACGCCAGAAAATGAACCTGACGGAGAGCCGGTTGAGGGTCCGCTTGAGGGACTGGGTGATTATTATGATGGTTTTCGCAATAAGGTTACTATGTATGCATATGCCAATCCGAGCGAAGAAAGAAAAAACAAATGGGGAGGCGAATGGGGAGAACGTGCGGCCGGTTACGGACTCGTGAGGTTAAACACAAAAAGCCGTAAGATTACTATAGAATGCTGGCCACGTGGAGTCGATGTAACGTCTGATGATGCGGAACAATATAAGGGATGGCCGGTTGTCATTGATCAAATGGATAATTATGGTCGAAAAGCCATTACATATTTGCCGGAGATTCAGGTTTCAGGTATGAACAATCCTGTTGTTCAGGTAATCTATGAACCAACCGGAGAAATTGTATATACGGTAAGAATAAAAGGGAATAAATTTAAACCAAAAGTTTTCAAAGACGGGGAATATACAGTTAAAATCGGAGAGCAACCGGATAATATGAAAACATATCAGCATATAGAAGCTGAAGAAGATAGTAAAAATGGTAAAACGCTTCTTGTAGAATTTTAATTTTTTAGCCATTTCTGAAAAGTGGAAATACCAGAAAGTATTTTTCTACTTTTCGAAACAGGCTCAACATTTAATTATTTGTTTTGAAATTTGATAATAAAATGGACTTATCGGATTCAATTTTTCACATGATACGAATAATAAATTTCGATTTTTTGAGCTGCACAAGTTTTATCCTCCTGATTTCTTCATGCGGGTTTCGTCCGCCGGATTTATTAAGGCGGGCGTTGTCTGTCTGATGTATTAGGTATGGTCTGGCCAGTGAATTTTCAGTTCCGGATTTTTTAGTCCTTCATTATTTGGTAATATAGCTCCAAGAAAAATAACTTGAAAAAGAAAAAGAAGTTACATAAGAGTTTATTGACAGACATTTGTCACGGTATTAGTCCTGATTAACTTTTCACTTGCCGTTAGTGTTTTTTTTATTTGAATGTTCATTTATTATTGTCTTCAGTGCTTCAATCCATAATGGACTGAAGTTAAGGCTCTCCACAAGTTGCAGTTCTTCGCCTCCCTTTTCAAGAAAGGTTTTCCGGTAATCCTCACCTATTTCAGTCAAAGTTTCAAGACAGTCGGTTACAAAGGACGGCGCTAAAATAAGTATCCGCCTTTTTCCTTCATGAAGCTTCGACAGTAAAATTTTATCGGTAAATGGTTCCATCCAGTTTCGTGATAGTCTGGACTGGAATGCTGTTGTATATTTACCGGATTTTAATCCGAGTTTGTCAGCCAGCAGACGTGTAGTTGCATAGCATGTGGCACGGTAACAATGGTGTCCGTATTCCGGGACTTTAAACTCGCAGTCACAATTTTTCACTTTAATTCCGGGATGGCATTTTTCAAGTTGCCTGAGGGGAAGACCATGGTATGAGAATATAATGTGATCAAACTTATCCAGGCCATACTTTTCTGCCTGTTTTACAAAAGCATCGATGAATTTCGGATGATTATAAAACTGGTCTGCTATTGTCAGCTCAATTTCCATTTTTTGTTTTACTATTTCCTTTTTAACTGCATTTACAGCTGATCCGTTTGTCGACATGGCATATTGCGGAAACAGGGGAATCAGGATTAGTCGATTAAATTTTTCCTGTCTGATTTTCCTGAGTTCTGTCTTATAGTCCGGTTCGCCGTATCGCATTGCCACAAAGACCTTGAAATTATCGTCAAGCATTTTTTGAAGATTTTTACCCGTTTCTAATGAATGATAAATCAGCGGAGATCCCCTTTCAGTCCATATTTTTTTATATAATAGTGTTGATTTTTTAACCCGTAAAGGTATAATAATGAGATTCACCAAAAATTTGCGGAGTAACCATGGTAGATCAATCACATATTTATCGTTCAGAAATCTGGTGAGGTATTTCCATACCGCAAATAATCGGGGTTGATCCGGACTGCCGATATTCATGAGCAAAATGGCTGTTTTTTCAGTGCTCATCATTTTAAAGTTATTTTGTTTTCAGTAAATATGGAAAGAAATTATAATAATTATTAGACCTTCATAATACAGTCAAAAGCTTTATATAGACTCAATTATACCTTTTGCAATATTCTTACCCTGCTTGATCCTGTCGGCTATCCCGATACCGTCTCGTGTATTTCCTGCAAGTATCAGTCCGGGAAAACGAGCTTCAAGCTGCGCAATGGTTTTTAGTTTATCTTCTGACTCCAAGCCATACTGAGGTATAGCATGCGGGTACCTGAATATTTTCAGCAAATCGGGATTAAAATGTTTTAATCTGAGCATTTCTTTGAGTTCTTTTTCAGCTATTCTGATGATTTCACCATCCGTCAGATCTATTATTTCAGGTTTTCTTATCCCTCCCAGAAAAACAGAAAGCAGTGCTCCGTCCCGTGGTGCTTTATTTTTCAGGAATGAAGAAATAAATAATACTCCCAGTACCGGGCGCTGCTCAATAAACGGAACAAGGCCGCCAAATGCATTTAGCGGAATTCCTTCCCACTTTTTAAATCCAATTGAAATTTGTACAACTTTGGAGTACTTCATTTTGGAAATAGTATTTAGATTTTCTTTTTCTATAAAAGGGAACAAATTCTTCAGTTCGTGGGCACCGGTGGCAGAGATCACATGAGTGAATTCTTCATTGTCCTTGTTCTCAACAAATTTATTATCCTTATTAATGAATAAGATATCTTTGCAGTTAAGTTTTATATTTTCTTTGCCAATATTTTTTGCAAGCGCAGCAATAAGGTTTTCCAGTCCCCCTTCCACGGAAAAAATTTCCTTGGTTACCTTTTTATCCTGTTCATTTTTCGGTTCAAAAGTTTTTTTTACTGCTCCGCCGATAAAACTTCCGTAGTCCTGTTCCAGTTGGTATAGTTTTGGGAAGGCATATTTTGTCACTAATCTGCCGGGGTCACCTGAATATATTCCAAGGATAAACGGATCTATGGCATAATTGAGAAAGCTTTTTCCCATACGGCGTAAAACAAGTTCCGACAGAGTTTCGTTGGGATTTTTACCTTTCTTCCGAAAAGGTTCGGTCAGCAGGCGTAATTTGTCATGAAAAGTGAACAACGGAGTTGTAATTCCTTTTATCACTCCTTCCGGCAGTGGCTCCCACCGGTTATTTTTCCATATCCACCTGGCCTTTGCCGTATCATCTGCAATTTCCAGCTTGCAGTCGTTTTCAAGGTCTTCAAACAGTTCTACTGCCTGGAGACGATTAAGTACGCCTGTATTGGGACCCGATTCATACGTGAATCCATTTTCGTGATGTGTCCGGATAACTCCTCCGGCGCGACCGGATTTTTCAAATATTTTGAAATTAATACCTGCCTTTTTCAGATAATAGCCCATTGTAAGTCCGGTCAGGCCGGCTCCTGCAATGGCAACATTAATATTTTTTGAATTTTTCATTATGTGATTTTTTACGCATTTTTTTTCGCAATTGCGGACTATCATACAATAAGAGATATTATATAGTACGGTCGCCAACTGTTGCGTTTTTTGTTTCAAAGAGCTTTTGAAAACCGTTTCGATCCGGCATTAAGATTCGGATCGAACTTCGAGGCGATATTTCTTATGAAAAATCTGCCTGTCTCTGTTACTCTGAAAGCATTTTCGTTTTCTGTTGTCAACAATCCTTCACTAATAAAATTTTTAAAATTTTCCATATCGAAATGCATGGCATCTTTGATTTCAGATACTGATATGTTAAATTTTTCTGCTGTCTCTTCAAACGATACATATTCATTACACATTATTTCGGTGATAACATATCGTATGATTTTTTCTTTTTCATTAAGCAGGTAACCTTTTTTTGTAGTGAAATTTTCTTTATTTATTTCTTTAATATATTCAGTGACCTTCTTTTCATTCTGTGCGTAAGCGCTTTCGAGCTGACTGATACCGGTAGCGCCAAAAGCGTATACCTGTCCCGTTGTCTCCCGGGTGCAATATCCCTGAAAATTTCGATGAAGGGAGCGGTTTTTCAGGGCAATGCTTAGCTCGTCATCTTTTTTAGCGTAATGGTCCAGGCCAATAGGAATATAGCCGCTTCGGGTCAGAATTTCATAACCTGCCAGAAACATATCCAGTTTTTCCCTTGCTGAAGGCAATCTCTTTGACTCAAGGATTTTTTGGTGTTTTTTAATCCATGGCACATGTGCATATGAGAAAGTAACCAGCCGGTCTGGCGATATTTCCACTGCTTTCTCAATAGTTTCGGAAAAGGTATTAATGTCTTGAAATGGTAATCCGTAAATGAAGTCCAGATTAATTCCTGTGTTTTTGTAATTTTTTATCCAACCCACAATTTCTTTTACAGGTACTGTGGGAGCATCACGGTTTACATTATCGAGTACTTTCTGCCGGAAGTCCTGTATGCCCAGACTGATCCTGTTAAACCCCGCTAATATCAACTGTTCGGTATAATGTTCATCAAGCAGGGCAGGGTGGCATTCTATAGCTATTTCAGGATTATCAATAAAGGAAAAGTTGTTATATATAAGTTCCATTAATTCCCTGATCATTTCAAAGGGAAGTGAATTGGGAGTTCCTCCCCCCCAGTGTACCTGTGACACTTTCCTCGAAGGGTTCAGTATTTTTTTTACCATTAATACTTCTTTTTTAATAGTATCAATGTAATTATGCATCTTATTTTTATCGTGTGTAATATTTGTGTTGCATCCGCAGAAATAGCACCTTTTAGGACAGAAAGGAATATGTATGTAAAGGGATATATTCTCCGGCCATTCAGTGTTGGAGTTTTCTATGGCTTTGATATAGCCGTCTGTCCCAAATTGATCTGAAAAAAAATTTGCAGGGGGATAGCTGGTGTATCGGGGTACAGGTACATTATATTTTTGAATAAGTTTTTCAGGTATTTGCATATCGGTTGTAAAAATTATTTTTAAAGATGAGGGGAATCAAAATAAGAACAAGTGAACACATTAATATTTCCGTTACAAAGAGGCCCCTGTAAGTAATAGCATCAGCCAGTTTTCCACTCATGACGGAAATTATGAGACTGCTAAAGTGGGTAATTACGATTTGTATTGTAAAGTCAGTTCCCTCCCTGCCTTTTCTCACAATTTTCATTGCCAGCGTGAAAATAAAAACCGAAGACATGGCATAAGCACCCCAAAGAATTGCCACTCCCATATAAATAAGATACAGCGGATGGGATGTAAATGTAAGGAAAAAGAAAAAACAGGCTGAAAAAAGATTAAAGCATTGAAAGAACCAGATAGATTTTTTCAATCCTTTTTTTCTTATTATTAATCCCGCAGGAATGGTCATCAGTGTGCCGGTGGCTGTTCCGAAGATGCCGGAAATAAATCCTATCTCTTTAACATTATATCCTAAATCGACCATATACGGCTTTATCATTGTCAGAATGCCTATCAATCCTGAATAGAAAATGAATAATAATATCAGATGGCGCCCGATTTTTTTTTGTTTAAAGAATATTACAAATTCCAGCAGGGAAATGTTTTTAACGGATTTTTGTGATGCGCTTTGATTTTTTGCAGGGTAAAGAGAGACTGGAATTAAGGCTACAAGGACAAATGCAGCCAGTGCAAACAACAGGTATTTCCAGCCCCAGTAATAATATATTATGAGTAAGACCCCGCTGCCCATGAGGGTACCAATGAAACTGCCGGCAGTCTGCATGCTGTTGCCAAGACTGCGTTCGCGTTCTTTTAATATCAGGATGGCAAAGGCATCGGTAGCTATATCCTGTGTTGCCGATGCCAAAAAAGCAATTATCATGAAAATTATTATAGCAGTGAAATTAATTTTCAGGTCCATGAATCCGATGGAAAAAATGACTATTGCGTAAAATATTTCAGAAGCCAGTATCCATCGACGGTATTGTCTTGTATTACTACTGGTTTTATCTACCAGTGGAGCCCATAAAAATTTTATTATCCATGGCAGTTTGATGAGTTGCAGATAACCGATGGATTCCAGTGAGTAGTTTTCCATACGCATAATGACCGGTACTACAGTGGAAAAAAAACTCATCGGGATCGACTGTCCAAGGTAAAGGCTGAGGAGCGTGAAATATTTGTTTGTTTCTTTTTTATTCATTTATTTTAAAATGATATTTTGAGGTTAACTCCCATAGTTGCGGGTCTTCCTATCTGTGCATATGAATTTCCCATTGCCTGAAAATAGAAAGAGTTATATTTAGTATCAAGTATGTTTTTTCCCCAGAATGAAAAAATAACTTTGTCTTTAACAAAGCTTATGCGATGATCAAGTAATCCGTAATAATCCTGAAAAGCTTCATTGGATTCATGCCAGTAATGTTTGCCGAAACCTTTGTAACAGAGACGGACTTTTATTCTGTCAAGCCATCCTGCTTTTATATCAACTATGTAATTACCTCCCAGATTAAATGAATATCGTGGAACATAGGGAAGATAGTTACCGCTGTAATTCTCATCCTCATTTTTTATGTATTCAATAAATTTTGCCTGATTATATCCAAATGTCAGCCATGTTTCAAGATTTTTTGCCGGCAGGGTTTTTAATTCAAGCTCAATGCCTTTGCTTTCCGATTTTCCTGCGTTGGTGAGCATGGAACCTGTTCCGCTTGGCACTGTCTGGTATATTTGTTGGTTGGTCCAATCGATATAGAAAAAAGTTAGATTGGCATAAACACGCTGTTGAAGCCATTTTGCTTTTACGCCGGCTTCGTAGTTCCATGATTGTTCCGGTTCGAAAGACCGGTCCTCTTCTCGATCAAAGGTAGAATTGAATCCTCCGGAGTTGTAGCCTTTAGCGATAGTTATATAAGGAACAAAATATCTATTTATACTATATTTCATTGCAATCTTGGGCAGAATCTCGAAAAAATCCATTTTACTTTCAAAATTAGCGGCATTACTTTTATTATTATTAATTAATTTATTGTGAAGATAATCAAGCGTCGCTTTTTCATAGTCTGCACGTATTCCTGCAGAAATAGATAATTTTTCTAATGTTAAAGTAGATTGATGAAAAAATGCTATTCCTGAATTTGTATTGTCATATATTTTTTCGTATGAATAGGATGAATAGGGAAAATGATATTTTTCGATGGCATCAGCGCCATACTCTAATCCTACTGTTTTATCCAGTAACTGTTTAAAAGCAAAAATTCCAAAAAGCCAATTATAACGGTTTTGAGAGTCAGATCTGATATTTATTTCCTGCGCCAGCATTTGCAGGTTCTGATCCTGTGTTACAAAAAACATCGATTGCGGAGTAAAGTCCTGGTCAATTTGCTGAAGGTCATTGAGCGATTGCAGGCTGCTAACCGATCTTATGAAGAATCCGGGTGCTGAATATTTCAGGTTCAGTCCTGACGAAAGCATCTTACGGTTATAAATACTTTTTTTATTATAGCTTATATCTTCTGCCTGCATCAACTCATCGTTATAAAGTGCATATGGATAGCCTCCCTGCCGGCTGTCCTCATATTGAAAATTGGCATTTGCATTAAATTTTTCCGAAGTGGCAAACATCGCTTTCAGTTGTCCCGAGTAGCTGTTTATTTTATCAACCGCACTATTTGTAAATGTATTTTGATGAAATCCGTCATTGTGTTTCTGGTTCAAACTTGCCAGCAGTGATAATGATTTATTAATTGGTTGATTATGTGTGATATTCGATTGCATTTGGTTAAAATTACCATAATCTACAGAGATAGTAGTTGACTGGTCTTTACCCGGACTGTTGGTTATTACGTTTATAAGACCGCCCATAGTATTGCGGCCGTATAGGGTTCCCTGCGGTCCTCTCAATACCTCTATCCTTTCTACATTATAAAAATCAAAATTAAATGCAGCCTTTTCGAAATATGGAATTTCATCAACATATAATCCTACCGATGGGGTATTTATGCGATTGCCAATACCCCGTATATAGACCGGTGAGGTTAGCTTTGAGCCATAGTCAGGCATAAAAAAGTTAGGCACAATAGAAGAGATATCTGTCAGGTTATCCGCTTTACTGTTTTCAATCTGCCGGCCGGCAACCATCGATGCGGCTGCAGGTATTTCAAATATGTCCTTGTTATATTTGGGAGATTTGATTACAATCTCTTCTAATCTGTAATTTTTTATTGTGTCCTGCTCAACTTGTTGAGCGTAAATTTTTAAGTGAATTATTGATATTATTGCCAGTGCAACTATTATAATTTTCATGTTTCTTATCCTGTTAATATTTACTATAATCATTGTCAAATGCATCGAAATTTTCATCGTTAATTTGTAATTCACATGGTTTCATTTGACAAAATATATGAACCCTAAAATCCATGTAAAGGGTTTATCTTTTTTATTTATCTCATATTCGGGTTTTTTGTCTGAATAAAAATAAGATGATTATATCATGTACAAGTATGATTAAAATCATACAGGGTTCTTGATAAATAAAAAATTTTAATAAGTAATATTAATTTATGGGAGGGGGGCGGCAGAATAAGGCGGTATAAAATGCGGCCTTTGCCATATGGTCTTTATGGGGTATAAATATTTTTTGTATTTTATCATTAAAATACTTATAGTCAGTTAATTGAAACAGGCTGACAGTATTATCCTGAGAAGAATAAATGTTATATCCTTCGGAAAAATTTGTGTGAGCGTCTGTTTTTACGGATAATATTTTAACGGAGGCTTCGCTGCTGACTTCGCCAGCAGAGACTTTCTGAATACCGAATATAAAAAAGAAAGCATAAAAAAATACAAAAGCTACATAAGGCAGGTGAGTAGAAAATATTCCGACAGTAAACATATTGCTTTTGTAATTTATATTTATAAGGGTTACAAAAGTAAGATAACCTTTTTTTTAAAAAAATTATTTATCAACTTTTTTGTAATTGAACCAATTCCGGGTTCAGACTACCGACAGGTCTTCCGGTTCGTAAGCCTGGTTGCGGTACCGGGTTTGAAACCCGGCATCGCTTATAGCTTGCTGAATGCCGGCTGCATCCATTTTATAATTAGCCCCGGCTGCTGATATCACATTTTCTTCCATCATTATGCTTCCGAAATCGTTTGCGCCACCATGCAGACAGAGCTGTCCGGTAGCGGCTCCCACAGTAAGCCATGAAGCCTGCAGATTTGTAATGTTATTGAGCATTATGCGGCTGATCGCTATTAATCTCAGGTAGTCGTCAGCCGTAGTGGTGTTATGTACTCCTTCCTGCTGCAAGACAGTACCTTCCTCCATAAAAGGCCAGGGCACAAAGGTTACAAATCCGTAATAACCTTCAGGCTTATTATTTTGAACCTCTCTAAGGAGAATGAGGTGTTGTATCCTTTCTTCTTCGGTTTCTATATGGCCAAACATCATCGTAGCTGAAGTAACAAGATTCATCTTGTGAGCCTGTCGCATTACATCAAGCCATTCCTGTGTTTTACATTTTCCCGGAGAAATGATTTTACGTACACGGTCAGACAGTATTTCAGCTCCTGCACCGGGCAGACTATCCAATCCTGATTCTACCAGTTTACCCAGTATTTCTGAGTAGCTTTTTCGTTCTTTCCTGGAAAGAAAAACAATTTCTGCGGGACCTAAGGCATGTAACCTGAGAGCGGGATACAGATGTTTTAATTCAGAAAAGAGATTCGTATAGAACTTAAGTCCCAGTTTAGGATGCATTCCACCCTGCAACAAAAGCTGTCTGCCCCCGGCCTTGAACAGTTCTTCAATTTTCGTGCAGTATTCATCAATAGATGTTATGTATTGCTCTTCAGAGTTAATTTTACAGTGGAAATTACAGAATTTACATTCTGCGATGCATACATTTGTAATATTTACATTCCGGTCTATGATCCATCCTACTTCATTACCAGGAACATGTAATTGCCTGCATTCATTGGCAACCAACATAAGCTCATTTGTTGGGACGTTCCGGTATAGATAAACGCCTTCCTCAAAAGTTATCGGTGAGAGCCCGAGGGCTTTTTTATATATTTTATCCGAAGTCATTTTTATTTTTTATCATATAACATTATATTAAACAATTGTCTTTATGTAAATATTTGTCATCATGGCATAATGCTATAATGTTTTTAGCGACTTTCTGTAACTTTTTATTTACCACCTAAAAATTTTAAAATAAAAATCTATTACAGTTTTTGATGTCGATCCTGTTTTTAATATTTAGATACTATTGTTGAGGCCGGTCTAAATAGGGCGCGAAGCACCTTTTTAGACAAATTTATAAAATTTATTAAACTGTTTTACAATTAGCTATAAAAGGCATAAAGTATTTATTAATTAGAATTTTAGTTTTTTTACTGAATTTATGATTACAAAAGAAAAAATTTTATTTATAATTTAAACCGCTTCACGGGAATAATTTTTGTTGTAAAAAATTAACAATATGTTGGCAAGTTTTACCACCTATGCGGCTAACCGTATTATAGTATTTTGTATATATGACTATCTTTGAGTAAAAAATTTTAAACATATAAAAAATGTTGACGAAAGTTTCGAAAATTAAAGAGTTAAAAAAAAATTGTATTGCGGCCATAATGATTGACGATCTCTGTGAAATCCCTGATTCTTTTTTTTCTCATCCTGAGAAGCAGTATGTGACTGAAAAATTTAAAACTGATAACGTATGTACGATTTTCAAACATCCTAATCTTATCTTTATATATAAAATTAAGATAGAAGCTGATTCGCTGCAGCTTGAATCCTCCCGCAAGGCCGGTTCTGATTTTTTTAGCCTGCTCAAGAAGGAGAAGTCTGATTCTGTTCAGTTAGTCCGTTTATCAGATAAAAGCGTTACACTTTCTTTTCTCGAGGGTTTTCTTCTCTCATCTTATACTTTTTCAAAATATAAAAAGAAAAAGGAAGATTATTTGCCGGGTATAATTTATCTACTCGATGATAATATAAGTGATAAAGATATTGGAGAACTAAAAGTGCTTATGGAGGCTGTTTTTTATACCCGTAATTTAGTAAACGAACCGTTGTCTTTCCTCAATGCAAACCGCTTATCTGAAGAAATAGAAAAGATGGGAAGCGAAGCCGGATTTACTGTAGATGTTTTTAACAAGAAAAAGATTGAAGCTTTGCGAATGGGAGGCTTGCTTGCTGTCAACAGGGGCAGTCCTGATCCGCCCACTTTCAATATCCTGGAGTGGAAACCGGAAGATTCAAAAAATTTGAAACCTGTTATACTTGTGGGTAAGGGAGTAGTTTTTGACACGGGTGGATTGAGCCTTAAACCTACTCATAAGTCGATGGATTACATGAAATCAGATATGAGCGGGGGCGCTGTTGTTGCTGCTACAATTTATGCCATTGCTAAAAACCAACTACCGCTTCATGTCATAGGGCTGATACCGGCGACTGATAATCGTCCCGATGGCAAAGCATATGTTCCTGGCGATATCATCACTATGTACGACGGTACCACTGTTGAGGTCAGGAATACTGATGCTGAAGGCCGTCTTATTTTAGCCGATGCCCTCAGTTATGCAAAGAAATATGAACCTTCACTGGTGATAGATGTTGCTACACTTACAGGTTCTGCTTCAATAATAGCAGGCAGGCATGCAGTGATAGCTATGGGTAACAGTCCTGAAAAAATACAAAAAATGATGTTGGCCGGAGAATATGTATTTGAACGTCTTATAGAAGTACCACTCTGGGAAGAATTTTCGGAATCATTAAAATCGACTGTTGCCGATCTGAATAATCTTGGAGACCGTGAAGCCCAGACTTCTATAGCAGGTAAATTCTTAGAGCATTTTACAGATTATCCGTGGATACACCTTGATATTGCAAGTGTGGCTTATTATCAGGAAAAAGATTCATACCGTCCGGCAGGAGGCACCGGCTACGGGACACGACTACTATACAACTTTTTGAAAAAATTCAATTAAAAATATAACTTTGTGGCTTATATAATTTTATAGAAAATATTAGCATGGCAGATATAATAAAGGTTGGAATATCACAGGGCGATATAAACGGAATAAGTTATGAAGTAATAATGAAGACGTTGCTTGATCAACGTATTTTGGAAATGTGTATTCCCATTATATACGGGTCGCCCAAAGTTGCGGCCTACCACAGAAAGGCGTTAAATATTAGTAATTTAAGTCTTAATCATGTTCGAACTCCTAAAGAAGCCGGTCCTAAAAAAGCACATGTCCTTAATTGTATTGACGACAATATACGGGTTGAGTTGGGTAAATCCACTCCTGGTGCCGGCAAGGCCTCTTTTATGGCACTTGAGAGAGCAACATCTGACTTACAAAAAGGATTGATAGACGTACTTGTCACCGGTCCGATTAATAAGAATAACATTCAAAGTGAGAAGTTTAATTTTTCGGGGCATACAGAATTCCTTGCCCGGAAATTTCAGGCAGATGATTATGTGATGCTTATGGTGAGTGATAGTATGAAAGTTGGTTTGGTGACCACTCATTTACCGATTTGTGAGGTTGCACAAAATATTACCAAAGAGGTGATTTTGTCAAAAATAAGTATCATTGCAAAATCATTACAACAAGATTTTGCCATCACTCGTCCGCGTATCGCAGTATTGGGATTAAATCCCCACGCCGGAGAAAATGGACTTTTAGGGAAAGAGGAAAATGAAATCATCCTGCCAGCCATAATTCAGGCTAAAAAGGAAGGTATTATTACACTTGGACCTTATCCTTCTGATGGCTTTTTCGGGTCAGCCGATTACCGTAAATTTGATGCAATTCTTGCCATGTATCACGATCAGGGTCTTGTTCCGTTTAAGCTTATTTCTTTTGAAAGAGGTGTTAATTATACAGCCGGTTTACCGGTAATACGTACCTCTCCTGCTCATGGAACAGCTTATTCCCTTGCCGGAGAAAACAAAGCATCACCTGATTCATTCAGAGAAGCGCTTTATCTTGCTATAGATATTCATAAAAACCGTAAGATATACGAAGAAATATCAAAAGATCCTCTAAAAAAATACAATATCACATCTAATCAGGAAGACGAAGGAGTGGATATTGAGGCTGAAGAGGATCAGAATTATTAATTTTATTATTCAATGTACGAATTTATACGGGGATCAGTTGCAGGCCTGAATCCTGCAAGCGTAATTATAGAAGCTGGTGGTGTTGGATATTTCATAAATATATCGCTGAATACTTACAGTAAAATTAACGGGAAGAGAGAAGTGAACCTCTACCTTCACCAAATAATCCGTGAAGATGCGCACTTGCTTTATGGCTTTGCTGACAGAAGGGAACGTGAGTTATTCAGAAGTCTTATTTCAGTAAATGGTGTGGGGGCTAACACTGCAGTTATGATGCTCTCATCCTTAAATCCTGATGAACTGGTAGTTTCAATTACCACAGGTAATATTGATGCTTTGAAAGCAGTTAAGGGTATCGGCGTCAAGACTGCGCAGCGCATCATAATCGATTTAAAAGATAAATTCGATAAAATATCAGATACGGGCCAAATTTTGATTTCGGCAGACAATACAACCCGAAATGAATCGTTATCTGCTTTAGTCATGCTGGGATTTGCTAAAAAGGATGCTGAAAAAGTTGTATCGGCAATTATCCGCGAAAACCCTCAGACTACCGTGGAAGGTGTGATAAAACGAGCATTAAAAAGGTTATAGTACAGGAATGAAATCAGCCCGTATATTTAAAAGTATATTCATTTTATATCTATTTTCCTCCTTTTTTTTAACAAGGTGGAACATCTTTGCAGGAAATGCGGGCCTTAATTATATTCCACTTACACAGCAACCGGATACTGTTATCATTGATACTACCGGTTCCCTGCCTTTCCCTTTTGAAGACCAGCCTGCTTTTGGAACTATGCCCCAGGATTCCGTAAAGCTTTTTTTAAATAAACCGGGTAATATTAATTTTGAGATTGAGTATGACCCCGAAACCGGACAGTATATTTTTTATGAAAAGATAGGAAAGCTGAACTATCGTTTGCCTCAGTCTATGTCCCTCGAAAATTATATTGACAGGGATTTTGAACAATCCATCAAAGAATACTGGAAACAGAGGAGTAAGCTGCAGGACCTTGATGAGAGGGGAGGATTAATACCTAAACTTACTATTGGAGGAGAAGCTTTTAATCGTGTTTTCGGAGGCAATGTTGTAAATATACAGCCCCAGGGTTATGTTGAAGTTAGTTTCGGGTACCAGATGAACGCTACGGAAAATCCTGCGATTCCGGAACGTTTGCGCAAAGTACCCACTTTCGATTTTGATGAAAAGATTCAGATGAACGTGATGGGACAGATAGGGACTAAAATGAATATGCGGGTAAATTATAATACTGAGGCTACTTTTGAATATGAAAATAAGATGAACCTGGAATATACAGGAGATGAAGATGAAATTATTAAACGCATTGAAGCAGGTAATGTCTCGCTTCCGTTGAACGGTACTTTGATAACAGGAGCATCCAATCTTTTCGGGGTTAAGGCAGAAATGCAATTTGGCCGTCTTACCTTAACAACCCTGTTTTCACAGCATAAAGGAGAAACTCAGACTATTGAAACGGAAGGAGGAGCCCAGGTTACAAATTTTGAGATTTCAGCAGCTGACTATGATGCAAACAGGCATTTTTTCTTGTCTCAGTATTTCAGAAATAAATACGATGAATGGTTGCAAAATAAGGCAGTAATCCGTTCTCCGATCAGTATCAATAAGATTGAGGTCTGGGTGACCAACAAATCCAATAATTTCACTGAGTCGAGGAATATTCTGGCGTTCCAGGATTTGGGAGCTCATGCTCCTTATATTTACAATGAAATTCCGGATTTTCAGGAAAATGCAGGTCTTCCTTATCCTGAAAATGTTTTTCCCCACAATGGCGCAAACAGGCTTTATCAGGAAATGATAACCACATACCAGGGGATTCGTAATACCCAGAATATTACATCCGTAATGGACCAGTTCAGTCCAGGATTTGTGGGGGGACAGGATTTTGAAAAAATTGAACAGGCACGTAAGCTTAATCCTTCGGAATATACTGTTAATGAGCGTCTGGGTTATATTTCACTGAACACAGCACTGAATGCTGATGAGGTGCTGGCAGTAGCATACACTTATACTTCCAACGGTAAGGTTTTTCAGGTTGGTGAGTTTTCCACTGATGGTATTGATGCACCTCAAACTCTTGTATTGAAACTGATAAAAGGGACTAACTTATCTCCAGGACTTCCTACCTGGGACCTAATGATGAAAAATATTTATAATCTCGATGCATACCAGCTTACAAGTGATGAATTTATTTTTAATGTTGTTTACCAGAATGATTCCACAGGTACTTACATAAATTATCTGCCTGAGGGCAGGTTAAACGGGCATATCCTGCTTGAGGTTATGAACCTGGATAATTTGAATAAGCAGCTTGATCCTTACAAAGACGGGGTTTTTGACTATATTGAAGGTATCACTGTTTATCCGGAGCGGGGAAGGATTATATTTCCCGTAGTTGAGCCTTTTGGAAAACATTTGGCTGATTCTATACAAGACCCGTTATTAATTGAGAAATATACGTTTCAGTCCCTATACGATTCTACACAGGTAATAGCTGAGCAGGATGCAGAACATAGTAAGTTCAGGTTATCCGGAAGCTATAAAGGAGCTTCGGGCTCTGATATAATGCTGGGAACTCTCAATCTCACCCAGGGTTCGGTCAAGGTCACTGCCGGAGGCCGTGAACTTGTTGAGAATGTGGATTATACGGTTGATTATACACTTGGTCGTGTGAAGATCATAAATCAAGCTCTTCTTGAAGCGGGCACGCCTATTCAGGTTTCTACTGAGAGCGAAGACCTTTTTACGATGCAGCGAAAAACTCTTATGGGAGCACATGCTAATTATGCTTTCTCCGATAATTTCAATCTTGGCGCCACAGCTTTATATATGCATGAGAGACCCCTTACCCAAAAAGTAGATTACGGTGAAGATCCTGTTTCAAACCTGATGATGGGCTTTGATACACGCTGGTCAACACAAAGTATGCTGCTAACCAAGGCTGTAGATATTTTGCCGTTTTACAGTACTAACACACCTTCATCCATTGATGTTGAAGCTGAGATTGCAAAATTAATTCCGGGTCACTCCCGCGTGATTGAAAAAAGCGGTAATGCTTATATAGATGATTTTGAGGGCACTAAAACGACTATAGACCTCAAGGCAAGACAGGCATGGATGCTTGCCAGCACACCACAGCATCAAAATAATATTTTTCCCGAAGGCGGACTTACCAATCAGCTTGAATATGGGTTTAACAGAGCAAAGCTGGCATGGTATATCATAGATCCGCTTTTCCTGAGGAATAACAGCCTGACCCCAGATCATATCAAAAACAACAAGGATCTTCAATCAAACCATTTTGTCCGTGAAGTTTTTCAAGAAGAGATTTTTCCCGCCAAAGAATCACCTTTAGGAGAACCAACAAATATTGCCGTTTTAGACCTTGCTTTTTATCCCAATGAACGTGGCCCATACAATTATGATACATCTCCCTCAAATTATTCAGCGGGGCTCAATCCGGATGGAACGCTTAAGGTTCCTGAAACACGATGGGGCGGTATGATGCGGAAAATTGAAACCAGTGATTTTGAAACTTCTAATATTGAGTTTATCGAATTCTGGATGATGGATCCGTTTGTTTATGATTCACTGGAATCCCGCGAGGGTGGAGACCTGTTTTTTAACCTTGGCGATATATCCGAAGATGTATTGAAAGACGGCCGCAAGTCGTTCGAGAACGGCCTGCCGATAAGTGAAGAGCTTGAAAATATTGATACAACAAGGTGGGGACGTATATCAACCCTGCAATCACTGGTAAATGCTTTTGATAATAATCCTGAATCCCGGAGTTATCAGGATATAGGTTTCGATGGCTTGAATGATGAAGATGAAGAAATGTTTTTTGAAGAATATCTTGATCAATTGAAAAATGTAGTGTACGATGATGTTTACCGCGAAATTCTTTCCGATCCTTCAGGTGATAATTTTCATTACTACCGTGGATCGGATTACGATCAGCAGGAACTCGGCATACTTGAACGTTACAAAGAATTTAACGGTCCCGACGGCAACTCCCCGACAACGGAGATGTCTTCTGAATCTTATCCTACCTCTGCATCTACCATTCCTGATATAGAGGATATTAACGGCGACAATACCCTTAATGAATATGAACGTTATTATCAATATAAGGTAAGTGTACGGAAAGGTGATATGCAGATGGGGCAAAACTATATTACCGATGTGAAGGAAAGTAACGTTAAACTGAAAAACGGCCAGATAGGAACTGTGAAGTGGTATCAGTTTAAGATTCCAGTGCGGGATCCTGATCAGGTATTCGGTAATATTAATGACTTTAAATCGATACGTTTTTTGCGTGTATATCTCAGGGGATTTAAGGAACCTGTGATTTTGCGGTTTGCCACTCTTGACCTGATACGGGCGGACTGGCGGCGGTATACACGTCAAATTGGCGAGCCTGATGCCAGCTCACCAAATGCCAACTTTGATGTTTCTGCTGTAAACATAGAAGAGAATGGCAGCAGGGAGCCGGTTAATTATATTTTACCTCCAGGTATCAACAGGGTTATAGATCCCGCAAATCCGCAGCTAAGGCAATTGAACGAACAATCGATGGTTTTGAGAGTAACTAATCTGGAACAGGGGGATGCCCGGGCTGCTTACAAGCCACTTTACATGGATTTCAGAAGGTATAAGCGTCTGAAAGTGGAAGTACATGCAGAAGAGATAGAAGAATTCCCGCTCAATGATGATGAACTGCACTTTTTTGTACGGCTGGGATCAGATTATAACTATAATTATTATGAATATGAAGTACCGCTTAAACTAACCCCGCCGGGCAGGTATAACGGTGAAATTGAGAGTGACAGGTATATGGTATGGCCAGATGAGAATCGTCTTGATGTACCATTGGAAATATTTACCAATGTTAAACTGGAACGGAATGCAGAAGTAAGAAAAGCAGGCTCTGCAATCAGCATGCAGGATGTTTATGAAACAGTACATCCCGGTTGGAATAAAGGCAAAAACAGAGTCAAGATCAAGGGAAGTCCCAATCTGGGCAACGTAGAAGTTGTAATGATGGGTATTCGTCATAAGCGTGGGCAGTTGAATACAGGCCCTAAGGCTGTGGAAGTGTGGATAAACGAAATGAGGTTGTCTGATTTTGATGAAAGCGGGGGATGGGCAGCTAATGCCAGAGTGACTACACGGCTGGCTGATATCGGAAGTGTTACAGTCGCCGGAAGGACACGCAAAGAAGGATTTGGCAGTATGAGTCAGAATATAAACAGCCGGCAATTAGAAGACTTAACAGAGATTGATGTAGCCTCGTCGATTGACCTGGGTAAATTTTTTCCGGAGAAGGTGGGAGTGCGTCTGCCTTTATATTATGGTTACTCAAGAAGTGTACAAAATCCAAAGTATAATCCGCTCGAGCCGGATATCGAGCTGGAAAAATCACTGGAACAGGCAGAAACCATGGAATTGAGAGACTCACTGAAATATATCTCACAGGATCTGATAACCCGGAAAAGCATTAATTTTACTAATGTCAGGATAGATCCACAAAGGGAACAGACAAAAGTGCATCTTTGGGATCCCGAGAATCTTTCTCTTTCCTATTCTTATAATGAAATATTTAAACGTAATATCAACACCGAATTTAACATCGATAAAACATACAGGGGTATGCTGTCTTATAATTATAGCAGCAGGAGCGAATTAATAAGGCCATTTAATAAAATCGGCTTACTTAACAAAGGTCCGCTCAGATTAATTGGAGATTTTAATTTTTATCCTCTTCCCTCTCAGATTTCATTTCGTACAGACCTGACACGTAGGTATCATGAAATACAGACAAGAAATATAACTAATCCCGGATTTATTTTTCCGGCAACCTTCGAAAAGGATTTTTTATGGAACCGGTATTTCGATCTGCGTTACGATCTGACCCGTTCGGTGAAAGTTGATTTTTCTTCGAGGAATACTTCCCGCATTGATGAACCGGAGGGCAGGATCAACCGTCATATGGACGATTATCAGATGAAAAGGGATTCTATACTTACAAACTTATGGGATTTGGGAAGGCCTACATTGTATAATCATAATATTAATGTTTCATATAACCTTCCGATCAACCGGATTCGTTTTTTGAATTTTATTTCTTCATCTGTACGTTACCATGGAAGTTATAACTGGCAGGCAGGTCCTCTTACAGCCGATACCATAAGACTGGGAAATATGCTGCAAAATTCCAGTACGATTCAGTTGACCGGAAATGTGAATTTTCAGAGTCTTTATAATAAGGTTCCCTATTTTCAGGAATTAAATCAGAAATTTCGAAGGACAGGTCGCAGCAGATACAGCCTTAACAGACGTACTACGGGTGGAAGGCAACGGCAGCCTGAACAGGAGCAGCCACAACCTCGTGAAACAGAAAAAACTTTCGAGAGCAGTATTAAGCTTGAAGCAGATAATCCCCAAAAAATAACTCACAACTTAAATACAAAAAAGGTAAGAGTTGTTGTCACCAATGCAGATAATGAGATTGTCAGGGGAAAAACAAATGTCATTGATGTAAATACTGTTGAATTTGCATCACTCACTGATGTTGAAAATGCTACGGTAACTGTTACAGGAAAGCCGGGAGACCAATCTCTTCTCAAAGATATCATTGATTTGACAACTCGAATGCTGATTGGCGTACGCACCATATCTGTAAATTACAGTACTAACGGGGGAACCGCATTGCCGGGCTATATGCCTGAGCCGCGTGTCTTTGGAGCAGGGACATATTATCCCGAAGTTGACATGTTCGGACGGGATATGGGTAACAGCTTTGCTCCGGGCTTCCCATTCCTTATGGGATGGCAGGATTATAATTTTGCCCGCAGGGCAGCATCTAAGGGGTGGGTAACTACTGATTCTACTTTGAATTCACCTTATCTTTTTACCAAAAATGAACGGTTTAGTATAAGGGCAACTGTTGAGCCATTACCTGACCTTCGTATAGATATAAATGCTGAAAGGTCTTTCTCCAAAAATATTAGTGAGTTTTATAATTACAATCCTGACAGCAGGGAATTCCTTGCTAATAGTTATACTGAAACCGGTAATTTCAGCATGTCGACCCTTACATGGGGAACTGCATTTTTTGCAATGGGTAAAGGAGAAGTTCATCAGTCAGAAGCTTTTGAAAATCTTAAAGATTATCGTCTGATCATTGCACGCAGACTTGCATCACGGCGTAATGCAAATCCTGCTATGGGTTACGATCCGTCAGCAACTAATCCTGAAACGGGCTTTCCCGATGGTTATGGCCCTAACTCTGTTGAGGTTCTTGTTCCTGCATTTCTGGCCGCGTATCAGAATAAGGATCCCCGTAAAGTTGCACTTGGCCTGTTCCCGTCGATTAAGTTTATTCGTCCCAATTGGCGTATAAGATACGAGGGAATGGTTTCGCGTATTCCGGGACTGAACCGTGTTATGCGTTCGCTTAATTTTACTCATGCATACAGATCAAGCTATAATGTAGGTTCTTTTATTACCAACCTCAGTTACGAAGAACAAAACGACGGATTTAGTTATGTGAGAGATATGGCTAATAATTTTATCACACCATACGACTTTAACTCGGTTGGTATTATGGAAACTTTTAGTCCCCTTATCAATATAGATGTTATGTGGGTAAGTGAGCTTACAACCAGGGCCGAGGTTAAACGGTCGAGGAATATGACTCTTTCTTTTGCCAATAATCAGCTTACCGAGGTGCTTAGTAATGAATATACAATTGGTGCCGGTTACCGTTTTACCCAGATGGATCTGATAATTAAGACTAAAAATTCCCAACGCTCATATTCTAATGATCTTAACCTCAGGGCTGATATTTCCTACAGAAAAAATAAGACAGTTCTCAGAAAGATCGTGGAAAACGATGACCAGATAACTGCAGGTCAAAGCGCTTTCACCATTAAAACCACTGCTGATTATATGCTGAGCGATCGTTTTCAGTTACGGCTATTCTTCGATAAAGTCCTGAACAATCCGTTTACCTCCCTATCCTTTCCCACAGCTAATACAAATTTAGGAGTAAGTTTCAGGTTTACGCTGGCTCAGTAAGTAAATATCTATTTTCAAAATCTTTATCCCTGTTAAGCAAGTAATTATTGCCGTAGTGAAAATTTTATTTCAACTCCGGTAAAAAAATATTATTTTTTTGTTTTATATTTCAAATATTTTTTATTCTTTTGGAACGAAATAGAGAATAATGATTAGAAATATAAATACAATATGGCTTCCGTGGTGGGGTCTTCTTACTTAAGTGAGGAGTTAAGAGCCATATTGGTATTTTTTAAAAGATATATTGTAACATGGACCTGCTCCTCAAAAGGGGCAGGTTTTTTGTTATGGTAAAAAAATTAATTAGATGACAGAATTCAGAAATATAAGTTGGTGGTGGCATAATATCTTCCTGAAAAGATAGTGAAGAGAGGAATCGTTATGCCTTTGACATAAGACGGCTCATCGAATCACGGTGAGCCTTTTTTTTTACTTTAAGAGAAAGAAAATGAAGAAATTAAATTATAAGCCCGTTGTAAGAAAGATTTTGGCCGACACAGTCACACCTGTAAGTATTTATTTGCGTTTGCGTAACCTTTACCCTATGGCTATTTTACTGGAAAGCTCTGATTATCATGGGCATGAGAATGCTTATTCGTTTGTTTGTTTCAGCCCTGCAGCCTGTTTTACAGTTTGTAACAGCGAGGTAACGAAAGAACTTCCCGGAGAGAAAACTGAAAAGTACCTGCTTTCTGAAGAAGGGAAACTCTACGAGGAGCTTGATAGCTTTTTTCAGACTTTTAATGTATCGTCAGGTGATTTGGAGCTGCCTGCAAACGGATTATACGGCTATCTGAATTTTGATGCTGTGCAGTATTTTGAAAATATACGTTTTACGGTTCCTGAAAATGAGAACTACCAGATACCTGAAGTAAAATATTGCTTTTACAAGTATATTATTGCTATCGATCATCATAAGAATCAGATCCACATTATAGAGAATCTTTTGGAAGGAGAAGTATCACAAATGGATCATATTCATCATTTACTTGTCCATTTAAATTTTTCTACAGTTAATTTCAAGCCACTTAATGATGAAACATCCAATATTACTGATGAAGAATATATGTATATGGTATCTAAAGGTAAAGAACATTGTTACCGCGGTGATGTTTTTCAGATTGTAATGAGCAGGCAGTTTTGCCAGGAATATGAAGGTGATGATTTTAATGTTTACCGTGCATTGAGGTCTGTTAATCCTTCTCCATATTTATTTTATTTTGATTACGGTACCTATAGGATTTTCGGGTCCAGTCCCGAAGCACAACTTCGGGTTAAAAATAATAAGGTTTATATTCATCCCATTGCCGGCACATTCAAGCGGACGGGAGATGACGGGCATGATCGTGAGCTGGCTGAAAAATTAAGTAAAGATCCCAAGGAAAACGCTGAACATGTCATGCTGGTTGACCTGGCGCGTAACGATCTTAGCAGGAATGCAATTAATGTAAAGGTAGAGACTTACAGGGAAGTACAATATTATTCGCATGTTATTCATTTGGTATCCAAGGTTTCGGGTGATATAACCGGTGAAACCAATCTTGTTAAAGTTTTGGGGGATACTTTCCCTGCAGGTACACTTAGCGGGGCTCCTAAATATAAAGCTATGGAGCTGATAGACCGTTATGAAAATCAGAACAGGGGTTATTATGGCGGTTGTATTGGATATCTGGGCTTCGACCGCACTGTTAATCATGCAATAATGATACGCTCATTTCTTAGCAAGAAGAACAGATTGTTTTACCAGGCTGGTGCAGGCATTGTAGCCGGATCACAGGAAGAAAGTGAACTTCAGGAAGTTAATAATAAACTGGCTGCTTTGAAGATGGCTATAGAGCTGGCGAGGGATATATATTAAAATTTTTAAACGAACATGTTCTTTTTCGAATAAGAATAATATACTGGCATAGATTAATTAATTGATTATTAACATTTTGATAAAATTATTTGCGGATTATAAATGATTTGAAATGAAGATTTTGGTTATTGATAATTATGATTCATTTACGTATAACCTTGTACATATCATAGAAAAAGTATCGGGATTAAACGTGGATGTTTTCCGGAACGATAAAATCCGTTTAGAGCAGGTTAAAGAGTATGATAAAATTGTACTTTCCCCTGGTCCTGGACTCCCATCTGAGGCCGGATTACTGCTGGAAATAATAAAATTATATGCACCAGGAAAGTGTATCTTAGGTGTTTGTCTTGGTCACCAGGCAATTGGTGAAGCATTTGGAGGAAGATTGCTGAATATGAACCGTGTGATTCATGGTATGGCAACTCCGGTTAAGCTCACTGGCAGTAAATCGGTACTTTTTAAAGGTCTGCCGGAAACTTTCGACGCAGGACGTTACCATTCATGGATCATTGAAAGGGATCAACTGCCAGCTTGTTTTGAAATTACCAGTGTTGATCAGGATGGAATGATCATGTCTATGAAACATAAAGAGTTTGATGTCGAGGGACTCCAGTTTCATCCTGAATCGGTGCTGACCCCTTGGGGTGAAAAGATATTGCAAAACTGGCTGACCCCCTAGGATAAATAATTAATTTATGGTTTAAGGGATAAAATTCTTTTAAAAAGAAATTTATTTAGGATTTAAAGGGTGCAATCCGTTATAAAACGCAATTATTAAATAATTGATTATAATATTTTAATGAAATTTCACATATGAAACCAGTTTTAGAATATTTATTTAAAGGAAATACACTCAATAGGCAGGAGGCACATGACACCCTCATGAAAGTCGGTATGGGAATGCATACTGAGGTGGAATTTGCTTCATTCCTTACTGTATTCAAAATGCGTCCTATAACCTCAGAGGAATTAGGGGGGTTCCGGGATGCGATGGCTGAACTTTGTCTTATTACCGACCTGTCCGCTTATGATCCAATTGATGTCGTTGGCACAGGAGGTGACGGAAAAAATACTTTCAATATTTCGACGATTGCCTGTTTCATTATTGCCGGCGCAGGGGTAAATGTTGCCAAGCATGGTAATTATGCTGTTTCATCTATCAGTGGCTCTTCAAATCTGCTGGAATTGCTTGGATACAACTTTAGCAATGATCCTGAAAAGTTAAAAAACGATCTGGATAAAAGTAATTTTTGTTTTATGCATGCCCCCCTGTTTCATCCTGCAATGAAGCATATTGCTCCTGTTCGCCGTGCACTAAAAGTACAAACCTTTTTTAATATTTTGGGGCCGATGATCAATCCTTCATCCCCACGATATCAGGTATTGGGAGTAAATAATGAAGAGGTATTCAATCATTATAAGGCTGTTTACGAAACAATTGATTTAAAATACATTATAATTAACAGCAACGATGGTTATGATGAAGTTTCACTTACTGCTGATACTCATTTTGCTGCTAATGAAGGGGAAGGGTATCTTTCCCCTGCTAATTTTAATTTTTCTTTTATTGATCCTGAAAGTATTTACGGAGGAAATTCTATTGACGAGGCAGCAGGAATATTCGTTAATATTCTGAGGGGAAAGGGAACAAGTGATCAAAATAATGTAGCTATTGCCAATGCAGCACTTGGACTGAATCTTTATTATCCGGGAAAAGAATTGTGTGAATGTGTTGATATAGCCTCCGAATCACTTTACAGTGGGAAGGCATTAACCAGGCTCGAAGCGGTTACCGATATTTAATCATATTGAAACCACAATGAATATACTTGATAAAATAGTTGAAACAAAGAAGAAGGAAGTCGTTTTTCGGCAGAATAATATTTTTGAAGCCGAGCTAGTGGAGTATGAGTACTTTGGAAGAAGATGTAATTCATTGAAAGCGGAACTTTTGAAGTCCGGTTCTTCGGGAATTATTGCAGAGTTTAAGAAGAGGTCTCCTTCACTGGGAGATATTAATTTGAGTGCGAATCCGGAGGATGTTACAAGAAAGTATATAGAGGCTGGCGCTGCCGGTTTATCGGTGCTTACAGATTATGAATCCTTCGGCGGTTCATTAGCTGAACTGCTTAAAGTACGTAAGGCAAATCCTAATGCTCCTCTGCTAAGAAAGGATTTTATAATAGATAAATATCAGCTGGTGGAGTCAAAAGCCTTTGGCGCGGATATTATCCTTCTCATTGCAGCCTGTCTCGGAAAGCAAGAGGCAGAAAGTCTTGCAAAAGGAGCCAAAAAGCTGGGGATGGAAGTTTTGTTTGAGATACATAATTCAGAAGAACTTGAAAAAGTAAACGATTATATAGATATGATAGGCGTAAATAACCGGAATCTCACAACATTTAAAGTCGATATAAATACTTCAGTAGAATTATCACGTATCATCCCCAAAAAGTTTATAAAGATTACGGAAAGCGGATTTAAGGATGCCAAAGATGTTCGTTATCTGAAGCAATTTGGCTATAATGGCTTTTTGATAGGGGGTGCATTTATGGTTACAGATAATCCCGGTGAGGCATGTAGAACATTTATTTCGGAATTATGACAAAAGAGTTAAAAATAAAAGTTTGTGGTATGTTGTTTCTTGATAACAGGGAAAAGGTGGAAAAATTACCAGTTGATTTTCTGGGATTCATTTTTTATCCCAAATCGAAAAGGTATGTTGGGAAAGATACGGACCGGCGTTTATTCGATTCAGCAAAAAACAAGGTGGGTGTTTTTGTTGATGAGAGCTATGATGAAATTTTGTTTTTGGCGCAGCGTAACGGATTTAAATTTGTTCAGCTTCACGGTAAAGAATGTCCTTCAGTATGCATGGTTCTTAAGAAAAATGGATTGAAAGTAATTAAAGCCTTCAATCTGAGTGAGGACTTTAGATTTGAGATATTGAAAGATTATGCAAATGTTGCGGACTACTTTTTGTTTGATACTCAGAGCAGAGTTCCTGGTGGTTCAGGAAAAAAATTTAACTGGGATATTCTTAAGAAATATAAGGAGAGCACTCCTTTTTTTCTGAGTGGAGGAATTAAGCCCGATGATGCTTCCATGATAAAACAAATCAGTCATTCCCATTTATACGGTATAGATTTGAACAGCGGTTTTGAGGATAAACCCGGATTGAAAAATGTCGATAAATTGAAAAAATTTATAGATGAATTACAAGCTGTCTGGTAAATAAATCAGAAATAATTGAAATCCCTATAGAGAATGGTGTTGAATTTAAGTGGAATTTACAAAAAATATAAAAACATGAATTACAACGTAGATGAAAAAGGATATTATGGTGAGTTTGGTGGTGCGTGGATACCGGAAATGATGTATTCAAATATTGATGAACTTAAGTGTCATTACCTTGCAATTATTGAATCGGAAGATTTTAAGAAAGAATTTGAAAATTTACTTGAAGATTATGTCGGAAGGCCATCGCCTCTATATTTTGCCAGCCGTTTATCTGATTATTATAATACCTATATTTTTTTAAAAAGAGAAGATTTGAACCATACAGGTTCCCATAAGATTAACAACACAATCGGTCAGATTTTACTAGCCCAAAAGTTGGGGAAGACCCGTATAATTGCTGAGACAGGAGCAGGACAGCATGGGCTTGCTACAGCTACGGTATGCGCGCTGAAGGGCATTAAGTGTGTTGTATATATGGGTGACCTTGATGTCAGAAGACAGTCATCGAATGTAAAAAAAATGAAAATGCTGGGAGCCGAAGTTGTACCTGTCCACAGTGGAAATAAAACTCTGAAAGATGCAACCAATGAAGCTATGCGTGACTGGATAAATAATCCGGAGGATACGCATTATATAATTGGTTCCATAGTTGGTCCGCATCCCTATCCTGATATGGTTGCCAGGTTTCAGTCGGTAATAAGCAAAGAGTTGAAAAAGCAGCTTTTGGAAAAAACGGGCAATAGTCTGCCTGCCCGCATAATCGCTTGTGTAGGCGGAGGCAGCAATGCAGCAGGGGCATTTTACAGTTACCTTAATGATGATAATGTGGAGCTTATTGGTGTTGAAGCTGCGGGAAAAGGAGTTAATACTTCTGAAACAGCTGCAACACTGAGTGTAGGTTCTGCCGGGGTATTACATGCCAGTCGGACAATAATCATGCAAAATGGCGACGGACAGATAAATGAGCCATATTCCGTATCAGCGGGGCTTGATTATCCTGGTATAGGTCCCCTGCATGCTCATCTTCACCAGACCGGCAGGGCTAAGTATCTGGCAGCAACTGATGAGGAGGTATTAAAAGCTGCACTCCTGTTAACCCAAAAAGAAGGGATAATACCGGCACTTGAATCAGCTCATGCATTGGCTGCCCTTGAGATGATTGAAATGAAACCCGGAGAGGTGAATGTTATTAATCTTTCGGGCAATGGCAACAAGGATATGGAAGCATATTTAAATTATTTTGGATATTAATTTCAGTTTTAGTATACAGGAAAAATTTTTCTGAAACGGATTGAATTATAAAAATTAAATGATGAGTTCAGTATATAAACTAAAATTATTATTTATAAAACCTTTATGCTTTTATAACTAACTGAATATCAGTTAACAAGTTTTATAGATTTGTTTTAAAAGGGCGCGAAGCACCTTTTTAGACCAGACTCAAGATAAATTTTAATTTTTTAGTCCTTCATTATATGGCAATATAGCTCCAAGAAAAATAACTTGAGAAAAAGTTATAGAAGAGAAGGACTTATATTTAGCTTATTACGAAAATATTAATATAGACAAATCAAAAAGATTATGATGGGAAACAGGATAGATAGATTATTTAAACAGAAAAGAGAGAATATATTATCAGTATATTTTACGGCCGGCTACCCGCGGATCAACGATACAGCGGAAATAATATTCCAACTCCAGAAAAATGGTGTTGACCTTGTCGAGATCGGAATGCCCTTCTCTGATCCTACAGCCGACGGATATGAAATTCAGCGTAGTAGCGAGATAGCTTTAAAGAATGGGATGAATCTACATTTACTCTTTGAACAACTTAAAGACATCAGGAAATCAATAAAAATACCACTTCTATTGATGGGGTATATTAATCCCATACTTCAATTTGGAATGGAATCCTTTTGTTGCCAGTGCAGAATTACCGGTATTGACGGACTTATTTTGCCGGATCTGCCTGTAGATGAGTTTAACCAGCACTATAAGGAGATATTTGCTAAAAATACTCTGCATAATATTTTGCTTATAACTCCACAAACTTCTGAAGAAAGAATAAGAAAGATTGACCAGGCTGCAGGTGGCTTTATTTATATGGTTTCATCAGACTCCACTACCGGTACGGGTAAGATTGTGAGCGATTTTAACAAGGATTATTTTGAAAGAATAAATAGTATGAGCCTTTTAAATCCGAGACTCATCGGTTTTGGCATATCCGATCACTATACATTTGCAAATGCATGTAAATATGCACAGGGGGCTATTATTGGCAGTGCTTTCATTAAATCATTACGATCTGAAATGAAATTAGAGGATTCCGTTTCCACGTTTGTAAAGAGTATCAGAGAAGCTGACGGGAATTAAATCCGGCTAATTATTCATTCATAAAAACGGAGTGTTAATATTTTATAAAGAATATTTTGAAATAATATAGTAACATTCAAATCTACAATTAAATATGCCAAAAATGAAAAAGCAGTATGCCGTTAAATAATGTTAAACAAACTTTTTTTCATACTGTTATTAATTTTTTGGTGTTATATTAATGTTAATAATTGGTTCATACAAACTAAATATATAATGCCATGCTTGAGTACGCAAAAGTTATATTACCTAAGGTAAGTTTTAACAAAAGGTTATTCAGAAAAGAATTAAAAAAATGTCTTAAATGGATTGAACCGGAAGATGTACATGAGTTACGTGACTGGTGCTATAAAAATTTTCAAAGTCAGTATCCGGATGTCCTCATGGAAGTTTTTGAGAACGTTGCGGCATAATATTTATTTTTTCCCCTTATAGTAGTAATTTTTTTGCTTTTAAAAATAATCAAATATTTTATTAACTTTAATTCACCTTTACGAACCAATGTTCTGTAATAAAATATGCCGATATTTTATATTTTTGTGTTCATGAATTATGAATGTTTGATTTGTCAGGTTAAATCGCTTTTAACGAGACTCGAAAAATTTGATATTCCAAAAGATGAACGCGATCGAATTGTCGGTGAGATACTTGGTGATATTTCTAAGATTGATTTGAGCAAGAGTTACTCACCTGAAATTACACGGAACATACTGGATCACCTGAAAAAATATTCGGTGGTTGAAGATCCTTATTATAAGGAAAAATATAGTATAAATCACCAGATGTTAAAGCGTTATAACGAATTCAGGGAGAAAGTGTTATCCTCTCAAAATTCTTTTGATACAGCTATGAGGCTTGCTATTGCCGGGAATATCATAGATTATGGCCCTAATCAGGTTTTTGATCTGGAAGGAACTTTAAACAAAGTAATAGATGCAGATTTTGCCATTGACCATTCGGAAATGTTAAGAAGCAGAATAGAAGAGGCAAATACGATTTTATATCTTGGGGATAATTGTGGTGAAATAGTTTTAGACAAGCTTTTTCTGGAAACAATTGGACATCCAAATGTTTGGTTTGCGGTAAGAGATAAGCCTGTTTTAAATGATGTTACGATAAAAGAAGCTGAAGACATCGGTATTAATGAACTGGCTCATATTATAAGTAACGGCGATGATGCACCTTCTACTCTTCTGAGGAGAGTTAGTCCGGCATTCATGAAAATATATAATTCCGCCGATTTAATAATATCAAAGGGTATGGGGAATTATGAAGGATTAATGTTTGAAGATGACCCGCGGATTTTTTTCCTTTTTATGGTTAAATGTTCGGTAATAAGCGATAAAATAGGTGCTCC
This sequence comes from uncultured Prolixibacteraceae bacterium, assembly GCA_964611525.1. GTDB lineage: Bacteria > Bacteroidota > Bacteroidia > Bacteroidales > Prolixibacteraceae > JAAYJR01. The sequence continues at coordinate 27,028 of CAZTAL010000068.1, read as the reverse complement.
CAAAGGTGAATTTGTTGTAAAACACAATTGGAATGGGGTAAATCGAAATATGAAAGGCTGATCGTTATAAATTAGTGATGATCCTGGTATTTAAAGGAAACTTTCATTTTTACCCGGTAAAATTCAATTTTTCCCTCATTTAGGTGCATGTCCATTTTTACAACTTCGGCTATACGTAAATCCCTGATGGTCTCAGATATCCGCGCGATAGCATTTTGAGCTGCTTTTTCCCATGATTCGGAACTACTGCCAACTACTTCAATAATTTTATAAACACTTTCCGGCATAATTTTTATTTTTAAATATTATTATTATTTGTGTTTTACGTTGATAACCAAGTTTTGTTTGTATTTTTAAGAAAAAATAGTGGGAACCTATTTGTTTTTTATTTGTCAATAAACTAAAAAGTGCTGAACAAAATTTTTCACCATAGTTATGACTGTGCTTCCCGATATTAATGTACGCTGAAGGACTTTATAACGATCTCATTTTAGATATTTAGGTTGCATATAAAGTTCTATGATAGTATTCTAAAGTATTTCCGGGGAAGGATTTAGATTGTAAATAATCAATTATACATAATAATTTTTATAGTTTCTATTCTTGGTGAAAGACCCAGGCACCTGAATCCGGATTTTTTTCCAGAAAATCATACTGGGCAACAAAGGCTTCTCTTGCTGTGCTGTATACTCCTATTCCAACTATGTAAAAATTGCCTTGTTTGCCCAAATGAAATGCATTGTAGCCTTTATTTTTCAATTTCTGCAAGTGTTTTACTGAATTTTCTTCCATCTGAAAGCTTCCTGTTATAAGGTAGTATTTTGATGTATCGGGTTGCATATAGCCGGAAGAATCAGCCGGTTCTGCTAATGTTTTGACGGAATCAATTATTGATATTTTTGCTGAGTCAATATTAGCAGAATCTGGTATGTCAGCCATTTTCTCAGAAGTAGTAGTATCCTCTGGTAATATTGGTTCGCTGGAAATATGGATTTCCGAAGGGTTTTTTTCCTTCTCCTTTTTAATATAAAAAATTCCTGCTGCAAAAATTATAACTAGTATAAATAAAAACCATAACCAGCCTCTTTTTTTTCTTTTATTTGATTTTTCTGAATGAGGTGGTGCGGATTCATTAACATCAGCATATTTGTATTCGTCGGAATTATTTTTATTTGTAGCTCCGGATTCTTTCTCTTGTTCTTCCTTTGTCTCATTATTATGTTCGGCTGGCTTATTATTAGCTTCACGTAATGAGATACCTGTAAGGCCATATGCATCAAGGAGCAGATCATTACGGAGAAATGGTTCAAAGAGTATTTCACGATTTTCACCTGATGACAATATCCCGATATTTTTAATTGTTACCTTTTCACCTTTGTCGAGCCGGAAAAGTATACTGTCCCTTTCATTTTCAATTTTATCAAGTGCTTCAATGTCAGATATTTGTTCGCTTTGTGCAATTTTACCCATTAAAAGCCCGTCGTTATTTTTTATTCTGGGTTCGAATGAGATTTTTTTTGACGGAGGAGCCATTTCTTCGTTTTCATTATCCGGTTCAGCCGGGATATATTCCGTTATAAATGCTCCCAGTCCAGGAATTATAACAGTATCATAATCAAGCAGCAGTGAATTTATGTATCTTCCTAAGTCCACATTAATCTATTTTAGTGTAAAATTAATAATATGAATATATTTTTATGCTATTGCCTTAACAAATTTATTTATCCCTGAATATTAATTCTTAAATTTACAAAAAAAATATTTCTATAATGAGGGAAAAGATATTGGTGACAGGCGGAACCGGTTATATTGGTTCACACACAGTTGTTGAGTTGCAGGAGTCAGGTTATGATGTTATTGTGGTCGATAACCTTTCAAATTCGTCTGTCGGGGTGCTTGATAATATTGAAAAAATTACTGGACAACGGCCTTATTTTGAAAAATTTGATTTGTCGGAACGAGAGCTGACTAATGATTTTTTCGACCGTGTGCCCGGAATTATAGCTATAATTCATTTTGCCGCATCAAAAGCCGTTAGCGAATCGGTGGAAAACCCTCTGTTATATTATCGCAATAATCTTGTATCATTAATGAATTTACTTGAATGCCAGATAGAATTTGGTATTCCATATATGGTATTTTCCTCTTCCTGTACTGTTTATGGACAGCCTGATGAACTGCCCGTAACAGAGCAAACACCCCGCAAGGATGCTGAATCGCCTTACGGGAATACCAAACGGGTAAGTGAGGATATTTTGAGAGATACCATAGCTGCAAATTCTATATTAAAAGGTATTTCACTTCGTTATTTTAATCCTGTTGGAGCTCATCCCTCAGCCTTGATAGGGGAGTTGCCAATAGGAGTACCTCAAAATCTTGTACCTTTTATAACACAAACTGCAGTCGGTTTACGTGAAAAATTAAGGATTTTTGGTGATGACTATGAAACTGCTGACGGCTCAGCCATTCGTGACTACATTAATGTTGTGGATCTTGCCAAAGCCCATGTGGTTGCTATTGAACGGCTTTTTAATGGGAGGAACAAGCAGGATTATGAAGTATTCAATTTAGGCACCGGCAAAGGTGTATCTGTCATGGAAATGGTTAAAGCCTTTAAAAAAGCAACAGGAATAAATATAAAATATAAAATTGTCGGCAGGCGCCCCGGGGATATAGAGAAGATATGGGCTGACACAAGCTATGCAAACCATCAACTTGGCTGGAAAGCTGAAAAAAACCTTGAGGAAACATTGCTTTCGGCCTGGAATTGGGAGAAAAATATCAGAAAAAAATAGATGGGGTTTAAGTAGTAAAGCCTCTTTAAATGAAAAATTGAAAATTAATTTTTAATATTAGTATGAAAATTTTAATTACCGGAGGTGCCGGATTTATAGGATCGCATGTTGTAAGGCTTTTTGTAAATAAATATCCTCAGTATAAAATTGTTAATCTTGACAAATTGACTTATGCAGGTAATCTTGCTAACCTTAAAGATCTGGAAGGAAAGCCTAACTACGAATTTGTTAAAGGCGATATTGCTGATGATATTTTCATACAGAAGTTATTTGAAAAAAATCAGTTCGACGATGTGATTCATCTTGCTGCTGAGTCGCATGTTGACCGTTCTATTGCTAATCCCATAGATTTCGTTTATACTAATGTCATTGGCACAGTAAATCTTTTAAATGCTGCAAGGCATATTTGGAAATCTACTGAAAAAAAATTGTTTTATCATATTTCAACCGATGAAGTATATGGTACTTTAGGGAAACAGGGCTTTTTTACTGAAGATTCATGTTATGCCCCTCATAGTCCCTATTCTGCCTCTAAAGCGAGCTCTGACCATTTTGTGCGTGCTTATCATGATACTTTTGGCCTTCCTGTGATTATTTCCAATTGTTCCAATAATTATGGTCCTTTTCAGTTTCCTGAAAAGCTTATTCCTCTTTGTATTTGTAATATAAGAAACAGGAAACCATTGCCAGTATACGGAAACGGGGAAAATGTCCGTGACTGGCTTTGGGTTCTTGATCATGCAAATGCAATTGACCTCATTTTTCACAGAGGTAAAATAGGAGAAACATATAATATCGGCGGATTCAATGAATGGAGGAATATAGACCTGGTCAGACTTATTTGCCGATTAATGGATGAAAAGACAGGGCGACCGAAGGGGGAATCAGAAAAGCTGATCACCTTTGTAAAAGACCGTGCCGGTCATGATCTCCGGTATGCCATAGATGCGACAAAACTTAAAAAAGAGCTGGAATGGGTTCCCACTCTTCAATTTGAAGAAGGCCTTGGTAAAACAATAGATTGGTATCTTGAGAATGAAGTATGGGTGAATAGTGTTACCTCGGGTGAGTATAAAAAATACTATGAGGAACAATATGTCAGGAGATAAAAATTATGTGATAATCCAGACTGATAAGCATACAACCATCAGTAACGATATATAAGTCCATACAATATTATTGCCAGGCTAAGTTTGAAGATGATCAGTAACCCGGTGAAAAATCGGTGTTTACAATATTGAACTGTAATATAACGTTGTAATAGATTTATATTCAAGATTTTGAGGTTGATATATTAAATAGTGAATACAGAGGGCACCATTTAAATAAACCTGTTGCCAAAGGAATCAGGCCAATAAGTCCCCACCATGTATCGAACACTATGCCAAGAATGGCAATAATCAATCCTGCAATTACTCTTAATAACCGGTCAACCGGTCCAACATTATTCTTCATAATAATAAATTTTAAGTATTTCTAAAATAATAACAATTCAACCTAATTAAGGGTTTAAAAAGTATTCCTGAAGTTCGGTCATATTACCGGGTAATAAGGATTCCATTTTTCCTATAAGATGAAACGAGTCATGTACTATCGTTCACACAGGAGAAACATTATAAATGACGAGTTCCATTTCATACCTTTAAAATAAACAATTATAATGAAATGAAATTCTTTGTGGTTATTTATTCGCCTCTTACAGCGGCAATTCCCGGCAGTGTCTTTCCTTCAAGGTACTCAAGCAGTGCGCCTCCGGCTGTAGAGATATATGAAATGCCTGAAGCAATATCAAATTTGTTAACGCATGCCACAGAATCTCCTCCGCCTACAAGAGAGAAAGCACCTTTTTCCGTTGCTTCGATGATAGCCTTACCAATCTCTTTAGAACCTTTTGCAAATTTTTTCATTTCAAAGACTCCTACAGGTCCGTTCCATAATATAGTAGCAGAATTTTTAATAACCTCTTTAAAGTTTTCTATACTTTCCGGTCCGGCATCCAAACCCTGCCATCCTTCAGGTATCTCGTCAGCCGGAAGGATTTTTGTATTTGCATCCTCGCTAAAGTCATCTGCTGCTACTACGTCGGTTGCCATTATCATGTTAATACCTTTTTCTTTAGCGAGTTTTTCAATATTTTTAGCTGTATCCAGGTAATCGTTTTCGCAAATGGAATCACCTATTTCGCCTCCGTTCGCTTTCACAAATGTATAAGTCATGCCACCGCCGAGGATAAGGTTATCTACCTTATCCAGAAGGTTTTCGATAATTGTGATTTTTGTTGAAACTTTTGCTCCTCCCATTATAGCTGTTAATGGCCTTTTGGGCTCCTTGACAACTTTGTCGAGACTCTCTATTTCTTTTTCAATAAGATATCCAAACATTTTATCATTTGGAAAAAATTTAGCTATAACTGCAGTTGACGCATGGGCTCGGTGAGCTGTACCAAATGCATCATTAATCCAGCAATCGCCATTTTCAGCCAGCCGGGCCGCAAAATCTTCATCACCTGCTGTCTCTTCTTCATGAAAACGAAGGTTTTCAAGCATCAGCACTTCTCCGGAATCTAATTCTGCAGCCATTTTTTTGACTTCATCACCTATGCAGTCAGGCGCCATTTTAACATTAATACCTCCCAGCAATTCAGAAAGATGAGGCACCAGATGCTTAAGCGAAAATTTTTCTTCCGGTCCGTTTTTCGGCCGGCCCAGATGTGACATGATCAAAGGAGAGCCGCCGCCTTCAATTACTTTTTTGATAGTCGGCAGCGCAGCCTGAATACGTGTATCATCGGTTATCTTAAATTTTTCATTTAAAGGAACATTGAAATCAACACGAATAAGTACTTTTTTATTTGAAAAATTGTAGTTGTGGATTGTTTGCATTTTATTTTATTTTAACGGATTACTAATAATAATCAAAGATAAAAAATATATTTATCAGATGGTAGCCCGATTGCTTTGATAACTTCAAATTAAAATAAGTTTTACAAATGAATTAGTTTCTTAGCCTAAAAACACAAAAAACCATTAATTTTGGACTATGTTTTTTAAAGATGTAATCGGACAAGAAAATATAAAAAAAAGATTGATCCGTCTTGTTCAGGAACAGCGGCTGAGTCATGCATTATTATTTACCGGACCTGTCGGGACTGGAAAGTTGGCTTTGGCTATTGGTTTTGCCCGCTATGTATCCTGCCGCAACAAGGGAGAAAATGATTCCTGCGGGGAATGTCCTTCTTGTCGTAAATATAATAAGCTGGCACATCCTGATCTGCATTTTGTTTTTCCGGTATTCAAGACTAAAGAGATAAAAAAACCTGTAAGTGATGATTTCATTCATCAATGGCGCGAATTTGTAATTAAATCACCTTATTTTACTTTAAGCCGTTGGCTTGGATATCTGGATAATGAAAATGCGCAGGGATTGATATATGAAAAGGAAAGTGACTCTGTCATTAAAAAGATGAGCCGTAAACCTTTTGAGTCCGAGTATAAAGTGATGATAATATGGTTGCCGGAGAAGATGCATGATCATTGTTCCAATAAACTTCTTAAGGTTATTGAGGAACCTCCTGAAAAAACACTTTTTCTGATGGTTACTGAAGATGAAGAAGGCATTATTTCCACAATCCGTTCCCGCTGCCAAATAATAAAGGTACCTTATATTGATAATGAATCGATGAAGGAGAAACTTATTTCTATGAAAGAGACAAGTGCTGGGGATATTTCAAATATAGTGCATCTTGCTGGTGGGGATTATCTGAAAGCATTGGATTATTTAAATCCTGATGAAGATAACAGGTTCTTCTTTTCCAGATTTCAGGAGATGATGAGGCTTGCCTATCAACAAAATATTATAGAACTCATGGAATGGTCAGACAGAATGGCAGAAATCGGCCGTGACCGGCAGAAAGCTTATTTTGCTTTTGCCCTGCGACTGATACGAGAGTATTTTATTATGAATTTAAAGAGGTCTGGTCTGGTGTATCTTAATAATGATGAATTTAACTGGGGGGAAAATTTTTCTCCTTATATTAATGAACGTAATATTATTCCTTTTGCCAAAGAGTTTGAAGATGGCATCAGGCACATTTCCATGAATGGTAATCCCCGGATAATTTTTTTTGACACTGCGCTTCGCACTGTCAAGCTGGTTAGGCGGTAATCTCACCCTGATTTCTCTATCAAATCGATATTTATCACTATTTTTGCAGAATATTAGTTGAAAAATTAAAATACAGATAGTTTATGGAAAGCAATGACAGGGATATGATAGACAGAGGAGTTTGCACATCAGAATATGCAACGTGTGATAAGTTACATTCCACTGACTGGCTGAAAGATATTTTGAGTAACACTGTCGCTGATAAAATTTTTGAAGTTCGGTTTAAAAATACCCGTAAGGATTTTTATATTAATGTAAATGACCTTAAGCTATATCCCGGTGATATAGTTGCTGTGGAGGCTAATCCGGGACATGATATCGGCATAGTTTCTCTTAAAGGAGAACTTGTTGCAGAGCAGATGAAAAAATATAAAGTAACTACGGTCAACGGGGAAATGCGTAAAATATACCGTAAGGCAAGGTCTCTTGATATAAAAAAATGGAAAGATGCAATTTCACTGGAGTATCAGACAATGATCCATGCCAGAAAAATTGCCCAGGATATGCAATTAGACATGAAGATAGGGGATGTTGAATATCAGGGAGATAAGACAAAAGCTATTTTTTATTATATTGCAGATGAGCGTGTTGATTTCCGAAAGCTTATAAAGGTTTTAGCGGATACTTTCAGTATCAGGGTGGAGATGAAACAGATCGGAGCCCGCCAGGAAGCCGGGAGGATTGGTGGTATTGGTTCGTGTGGACGAGAGCTTTGTTGTTCAACATGGATATCCAATTTTGTTTCGGTTACGACAAATGCCGCCCGTTATCAGGAAATATCTCTTAATCCGCAGAAACTGGCTGGACAGTGTGGTAAGTTGAAATGCTGTCTTAATTTTGAAGTAGATTCATATATTGATGCTCAGAGGGATTTCCCTTCTAATAATATACCTCTTCAAACAGAATCAGGTGATTATGTTTTTTTAAAGTCGGATATTTTTAAAGGAATATATTGGTATGCCCTGCAAGGGAATACCTCTACAGGTCAGGTAGCTTTATCCGTGGAGTCGGTAAAAAAAATTCAGGAATTAAATAAGTCGGGCAAAAAACCTGAAAAATTAATCTCAGACGGAATAGAGTCATTAGTAAAGAGTGAAAATACCTTTAAAGACCTCGTTAATCAGGAAGACCTGGATCGTTTCAGCCGACCAAAGAAAAAAAAGTCAAGAAAGAGAAAACACCGTAAAAACAGCAAGAATCAATTAACTAAATACAAAAAGCAATAAATTATCTGATTTTTTTTGCGGTGGTTTTTTTGTTTGCTTTTTTCGGCTACAGGAAAAAAGTAAGTGGAATTTAAGGGATAGGGCCTCTTTAAACAAATAATTAAAAAAGGGTTTAAAGTGTGATATGAGTCATGTGGTATAGTTTATTAAGATTAAACAGATGAATATACAGATAAAAAATTTCATCTTTCAGTTTTCAGTCATAGCTGTTTTTATCGGCATTATAATTTCGTGCCAGTATAGTAGTATTTACGATAAATATAAATCGGTCCCGGTAAAAGGGTGGCACAAAGATTCTGTGATTGTTTTTAATTTTTCTGTTTCAGACACTCTCCAGGATTATAATATGGTTTTATGTATTAGGAATGATGTTAATTATAAATTTAGTAATTTGTGGCTGTTCATAGAGATAAGCGGTTCCGACAGAACTGCAGTTGTAGATACTTTTGAAATAGTACTTGCCAATCCTTCCGGAAAATGGATGGGTAGAGGAATAGCAGGTATTAAATCAAGAGAGGTTGTTTATCGCAGGAATGTCACTTTCCATGCTCAGGGAGAGTATGTAGTAAAGATACGGCATGGCATGAGGCAGAAAAATCTGAAAGGGATACACGATTTAGGTTTAAGGGTTGAGAATATACCATAATCAGTTTCCGATTGTGCTACACAATATCATTTTATTATGATAATTTAAAAGGATTTATTAGATGGAAATGAAATTGTTAGCGAAAATGTTAAAGGATAAGAACCTGAATAAGAATTTATTGATGTGGGGAAGAATAAACTTGTCAAATTTGAAGAGGTAAAAACTTTTAAGAATGTAATCCAGGCGCCATTTTCCGTGATTGGGCATGATGATTTTCATTTAAAAGGGATTTGGTCAGAATCTTATTTTGATAATAGTAATCCTGTTATTCTGGAAGTTGGTTGCGGGAAAGGTGAATACACATTGGCGCTGGCTGAAAATAATCCTGCCAGGAATTATATAGGGATCGATATTAAGGGTGCACGACTTTGGAGGGGAGCTAAAACCGCATTGGAAAAAGGTATAAAAAATGTTGCGTTTATTCGCACTAATATTGAGATCATTGACCAGTTTTTCGGTCCGGACGAGGTAGAAGAAATTTGGATTACCTTTCCCGATCCACAGATGAAGAAAGTCAGAAGACGAATAACATCAACTAATTTTCTGAAAAAATACAGGTATATTTTAAAGAAAAATGGAATCATACATCTGAAAACCGACAGTCTTTTCCAATATAATTATACAAAGTCAGTTGTTTATTTAAACGAATTTGAAATTTGTGCCGATACAGATGATTTATATAATTCGGAATATTTAAATGAAACTTTGCAGATACGGACATTCTATGAGAGACAATGGCTTGAACGTGGAATTACGATTAAATATTTAGCTTTCAAGCTTAATAGTAAAAATTATTCGGAGCCTGAAAATAAGCCAGAAAAGGACAATTACCGAAGTTATGGCCGCAGTACCCGTAAAGTACAATGATGACGCATAATTATGGATGATTTTTATAAAAGGGTCTATGAAGTAGTCAGGTTGGTACCTTCTGGCAGGGTGACTACTTATGGAGCTATTGCCAGATATCTGGGATCTTCCGGAGCGGCACGAATGGTTGGCTGGGCAATGAATTCATCACGTAAATATCCTGAATTTATTCCTGCTCACAGGGTGGTTAACCGAAACGGATTGCTAACAGGGAAGCATCATTTCGATACCCCGCAGGCTATGAAAGAACTTCTCGAAAATGAGGGGATAAGAATCATAAATGATAAAGTGGATAATTTTGAAAGTCATTTCTGGGATCCGGCTAAAAATATTCAAAATCCGGAATTCTTCTCACTGAAAGAAAAAAGCAAATAATTGTCCTGGCAGCAAAAGAACAAAAGATTATAATAAGTTGGGTGCTGGTTTGATGAAGTTATTTGTTGCGGGTATATGATATTTGTTTTATAAACTAATTTTTCGGAGGAGTTTCAACACATAATCGATTAAATATTTTATAGTTTTGTAGAGCATTTAAATTGAGTTATTATGAATGATATACCTAATAAATTAATTGTTCCGAGAAATGTGACAGATGCATTGAGGAATGTTAAATATCCGGGAAGCGATAAGGATATTGTTTCTATGGATATGGTGCGGGAAATTAGGATAGCAGGCAAGAAGTTGAGTTTTTCCCTTGTTTTCCCCCAAAGTGATAATCCTAATGTAAAACAGTTAGTAGTGGCTTGTGAGAAGGCAATACAAAAATATTTTGGAGAGCAGGTAGAGATTGAAAATAATATTTCTGTTAAATTCGTGCATGACATGAGCCGGCCTGTCCTTGCCAATGTCAAGAATATTGTTGCTGTTGCCTCAGGTAAAGGAGGCGTTGGTAAGTCAACCATAGCAGTTAATCTTGCTGTAGCCCTTGCAAGTTCAGGTTCCAAAGTAGGTTTGATAGATGCTGATATTTTCGGACCCTCGATTCCGAAGATGTTAGGGGCTGAAAACAGCCATCCTGCGGGAGAGAAGAAAGATGGCAGGGATATGATCATTCCTGTTACCAAGTACGGATTAAAATTTTTGTCAATCGGGTTTTTTGTAGATACTGATAGCGCTGTTATCTGGCGTGGACCCCTTGCATCCAATGCGCTGAAGCAGTTAATGCTGGATGCCGACTGGGGTGAACTGGATTACCTGCTTGTCGATTTGCCTCCCGGTACGAGTGATATACACCTTACACTGGTTCAAACCGTTCCTGTAACAGGAGTAGTAATTGTAACCACTCCCCAGGATGTGGCTTTAGCCGATGTTATAAGGGGAACCAGCATGTTCAGTAGCAAATCAATTAATGTGCCTGTATTGGGACTGGTAGAAAATATGTCGTGGTTTACACCGGCTGAACTTCCAGAAAACAAATATTATATTTTTGGCAAAGAAGGTGGTAAAGTCCTGGCTGAAAAATTAGGGTTGAACTTGTTAGGCCAGATTCCCATTGTTCAAAGTATCAGGGAAGGCGGAGATGAAGGTATACCTTCTGCGGCAGATCCGGATTCACTGACAGGAGCAGCCTTTGTGAAATTAGCCCAAAATCTTGTCAGCCAAGTTCATAAACGTAATATAGAATTTGCTCCGACAAAAAAAGTTGAGATTACCCGCAGGTGAAAAAAATATCCGCAATCTGTCCATTAAGTCAGCTGACGGCATTATGATTGATTGTCCTAAATTATTTTTTTACCCCTTATTCTCAATTAAACAGTGACAGAGATAACAATATTCTGCGGAAAAAATAGTTTATTTCTAAAGTCAGAATATATTTTTGAGTAGAATTTTATCAAATATCGTCTGGGTGTTGCTCTTGCTACCTCTTTTGCCGGGGTGTTCAACTGAAAAGAACACCTTAGCCTCCCGTTTGTATCATAAAGTTACTTCAAAATACAATGTTTTTTTTAATGCAAATGAGAGCTTAAAATCGGGAACTGAAAAGATTGAAGAAAGTATTGAAGATGATTTTACAAGATTGCTTCCCATTTACAAAGAGAGTGATCCTTCGGCTGCCAATTTGGTAAAGTCAGATATGGATTATGTAGTAGCTAAAGCCTCAAAGCTTATAGAACTTCATTCAATAACTGAAAAGCCAAAAAGGAGGAAACGCAGGACAAGAAGATACCGTGAATTTGCCAGTAAAGAGGAGTTTAATACATGGATTGACGATGGCTATCTGATCATGGGTAAAGCCTTTTTTTACCAGCATAATTTTATGGCTGCAATAGACAATTTTTCATATCTGTTACGTAAATATCCGGAAGGTGATTCCCGGCATGAAGCAAATATTTGGTTAATACGCAGCTATTCAGAATTGGAGAGATTTGCAGAAGCATCCGAGGTTATACAGTCAATACAAAATGACAATGAGTTTCCGCGCAGTCTTGAAACGGAGCTGGCAGTGGCTACGGCAGATTATTACGTGAAACAGAAAGAATACGGTGAAGCTATAAAATACATTGATATAGCTATAAGAAAATCTTTTTGGGGAAAAAAGAATGTTCGGTTACAATATATTAAGGCACAGCTATTTGAAGAAGAAGGCAAAGAAGCCCAGTCGGTCGAAGCCTACAGGGAAGTTTTGAAAATGAATCCTGATTATGAAATGGCTTTTAATGCCAAAATTAAGTCTTTAGGACTATTTTCTGGTGAGGGGGATATGGAAAAAACAAAGAAGATATTACGCAAAATGCTGCATGATAAGAAAAATGTTGAATTTCGCGATCAGATTTATTTCGCACTGGCCAACATTTTCCTTAAACAAGGTGACAGGGAGGAAGCGATTGAAAATTATCGTAATTCTGTGGCATCCAGTTTTACAAACCAGTATCAGCGGTCACTTTCTGCAATTACTCTCGCGGATCTTTATTTTGAAGATATGAATTACAGGGAGGCACAAACTTACTATGACAGTGCTATGATTATAATTGACGAAACATATCCTGATTATGAGACCGTTTCAGATAAATACCGTAGTCTGACCAACCTTGTTGATAATATACTTACCGTTGAGCGTGAAGACAGTCTGCAGAAGATTGCCAATATGCCTGAGTCTGAAAGGGAGGCATTGATTGCAGGATTAATGAGAGAAGAGCAGGAACGTCAGCGCAATTTAGAGAATCTGGCTATACAGGGACAAAGAAGTCAGGGTTATTACCGTTCGAATCGTTACCGTATGGGTATGGGAAGGACAGGTCAGGGAGGCGGCTGGTATTTTTATAATCCTCAAACAGTTGCTTATGGCGAGGTTACTTTTCAGCAGCGGTGGGGAAAACGTAATCTGGAAGATAACTGGAGACGTTCCAATAAAGGAACTGATTCCATGGGCGAAATAGATGAATTTGCAGAAGAAACGGGTGAATTAGAGGAAGAAAGACGCGTGCAGGATCCCCTAAAAAAGGAATATTATACCCAGTATCTTCCTCTGACCGATTCACTAATGGATTTGTCGCATGAACGTATTAAGGAAGCCCTGTATAACGCCGGTAAAATTTTCAAGTCCGAGTTCTCGGATTATAAGCGTTCTGCCGAAGCTTTTGAAGAACTTATCAAACGCTATCCTTCAAATGTATATCTTCTTTCGGCATATTTCGATTTATATGATTTGTATGAGTTAATGGGTAACAAGCAAAAATCAAATTATTACCGGAACCTTATCATTTCAAATTATCCTGACAGCAAGTATGCACAATATCTTATAAATCCGAATTTTTTTGTTGAGATGGAAGCCCGTACAGATAGTCTGAACCGGTTATATGAAAATGCATACAGCAATTACCGGAACGGTAATTATAGAGGGGTTATCGATATAACCAAATCGATAAAAAACCTTGAGCCTGACAGCATCGTTTTTCCCAAGATAGATTTTATGGAAACTGTTGCAAAAGGCACACAGACCGATATCCATAATTTTGAATCATTGCTGAAAAATTATCTGGAAATTTATCCTCAGAAAGAGCCATCACCTCTGGCCAATGAAATACTTACACTGATACAGGACAGTACGCTTGCAGATTACCAGAAGCTTGTCGAGATGGGCTACATTCATGAAGAAATACAAAACGAAGAATTATTGCTTGAGGAGCGTATGGAAAATGATGAGTTTGGCGGGAAATATTCTTATGAAGAGGATTTATTGCACTATTTTGTTATTGTCTATCCGAGGGAAGCCAACATTGATCTTAACCGCTTAAAATTTGATATTGCCAATTACAATATTGATCATTATACAAAACTCGATTTTGATATAGAAACTGAAAATCTTAATGAAAAATTGACTCTGGTTATGGTAAGAGCCCTTGAAAACAAGGAAAACGGCATCATATACCATAGGGCTATAATTCGTAATGCGCCTGTTTTCGAGGCTCTTATGGGAACCGATTACTATAATTTTGTCATTTCGTCCACAAATTACCGGCAGATACTATCGGAGAATTCAATAGCTGATTACCTTAAATTTTTTGTTAAGAATTACAGCCGCTATATTGGTCCTGATTTTACGGAGGAAGAACTGGAAATTTCACCTGAAGAACTTATGGCTAAAGCTAAAGAAGAGGAAGATATGCTTCGTGAAAGAGGGGAATATGTTGTTGTCAGGACTGCTGCAAGTTCCATCTTTAATTATGATATTGATACTACCCAATTTTTTGTTCTTGCCGTGAAGAATCCTGATTTTTCAATGCGTCAGGTACTTAGGGGTTTTGCTGAATTTAATCAAAACGAGTTTAAGGCATGGAATCTAGGTGTTCAGCTTAAATCTTCGGGAGATTACAGAATGTTGATCGTTGAAGGCATCCCTGCTTTAAACGAATCTATGTCATATTTTCGTAAAGTGGTTATCACCCGTAGTTTGTTTGAGCCACTTGGACAAGCAACTTATCGTAATTTTCTGATAACCGGTGACAATCTTAAAACAATTCTTGACGAGGAGAAAGTTGAAGACTATATTGATTTTTTCAGGAATAATTATATCCAGCGTAACCAAAATCAGGATCGGGATAATAAATCTTCAAGTCAAACTGCTGAAACTTCGGAAACTATTGAAGAACAGGAAGTTGAAAATATAGAATCACAATCTACTGAATACATTGGACCTTACAGTAGTGATACCGGAAAATCAAATTATATTGTTTTTGTCGTGCCGAAGGAAGGAATTGATAAAATTTCTTTTATGAATAATATAAAACAATTCAATGAGGTTATCGAATCTGACAGCCCCCTTACAGTTGATGAAAGATCACTTGATGATTTCCGCGATGTTATTGTTATTTCGGGTCAATCTGACAAAGAAACAGCTATGCGATATTTCCGCAATATAATTCAGAACAGGGATTTATTTACTCCTCTGGGCGATGCTGTTTATCGCAATTTTCTTATTACAAAAGAGAATTTTGATATTTTTCTGAAAAAGAATAATATTACCGAATACATGGATTTTTATAAGCAAAATTATCTGGAGTAATAGTGTTTACCGTTAAAGTATGTTAACCCCGTAGTTATATCCTTATTTGTTTGTAACTTTGTGATTTAATTGGAGATAGATTGGATATGAGAAAAACACGTATACTTTGGGTTGATGATGAAATTGATATTTTACGGGCTCATGTGATATTTTTACAGGAAAAAGGTTATGAAGTAGAAACTGCAAACAACGGACTCGATGCAATCGAAAAAGTAAAAGATAATTTTTACGATATAATCTTTTTGGATGAAAATATGCCGGGAATTACCGGATTGGAAACTTTGAATCAGATAAAGATATTTTCGCCTAATGTTCCTGTAGTGATGATCACTAAAAGTGAAGAAGAAAATATCATGGATGAGGCAATCGGAGCCAAAATTTCTGATTATCTCATCAAACCTGTTAATCCCAAACAGATACTTCTTTCATTAAAAAAGAATATAGATAAACAGCGTTTGGTAACCAGGCAGACAACATCTGCCTATCAGATGCAATTTTCCGAGATCGGAATGCGTATTAATGAACGCCTTAATCATGATGAATGGATTGATGTTTATAAAAAATTGGTATACTGGGAGTTAGAATTAAGCGGATCGGATGATGAGGCTATGGACCAAGTATTGATCATGCAAAAAGATGATGCTAATAAAGCATTTTTTAAGTTTGTAAAAGAGAATTATTTTAGTTGGCTTAATAAGGATTTTGGTGAACGTCCTGTTTTTCCCAAGGATATTTTTAAACATAAAATATTTCCTTTACTGGACGAAGGGGAAAAGGTTTTTGTTGTAGTGATAGATAATCTGCGTTTTGATCAGTGGAGAACCATCAGTCCTGTTTTTGAGCCGTATTTTCGTTTGGCCGATGAAGAATTGTACTACAGCATATTGCCCACTGCTACAATGTATGCAAGGAATGCTTTGTTTGCGGGATTAATGCCGTCTGAGATTCAGAAAGTTTATCCGGAATACTGGGATTCTGATGATAATGAAGGTCATAAAAATCGCTTTGAAGAGCAGTTGCTTACAAAACAGATGGAACGTCACGGAAGGAAAGAGAAGCTGTTTTTTGAAAAGGTGACAGGTATTCGCCGGACAAGTCAGACTATGGATAATTTGAAGAATATCCAGGAGGGTGATATTTCAGTAATGGTTTTCAATTTTGTTGACATGATCTCGCATGCACGCACAGAAATAGAGATGATCCGGGAGTTGGCCAATAATGAGAAAGCATACCGGTCTTTAACTTTAAGCTGGGTTAATCATTCTTCTCTTCTGGATATAATTAAAAGTCTTGCAGATAACAACATACAAATTATAATTACAACTGATCATGGTTCCATAAGGGTAGATAATCCTGTTAAAGTGATAGGAGATCGTGAAACAAACACTAATCTACGCTATAAGCTTGGTAAAAATTTGAATTATAAGTCAAGACAGGTATTTGAAGTACGCGACCCGCAAGATGCTTTTTTACCGTCCAGGAATGTAAGCACAAGTTATATTTTCGCCCATAATAAAGATTTTTTTGCTTATCCTAATAATTATAACTATTACGCTAATTATTACAAGGACACATTTCAGCATGGCGGAATCTCTTTGGAAGAAATCATTGTTCCATATGTCAGGTTAGTACCCAAAGGGTAACTATTTTAGCTCTAAAGTAGTAGTCCCGATATTATGGCCATCTGCAAAAAGGTCGACAGTATATTTTCCGGGCATTAGTTCCGGTTCATTTGTATTATCCCAGAAAATAGCAACTGGCAGGTCATGACCCTCATATATCACTTCACGCATGGCGGAATATTGTATTTTAAGGTCTTCGAATTGAAAAAGGTTGTCCTCTGATTTACTCATAAGTAATTGATCGGGACGCATTATACGTGCATAAATATTTTTCTCTCCGCGTTTAGCTGCCACGTTTTCGCTCAGTATAAAATATATACGTATTTTTTCTGCGCGCTTTGCAAATTTTGTGTCTTTGTTTCTACGGTTCAGGGCATCGGCACGAAGATCGCGTACCTGAAGAACAGAAGCAAGTTGTAAATTTTTTTCGAGCTGGGATTTTTCCTGGCTTAATTGCTCCTTTTCATTTTCCACCTGTTTATATCTTTCTTTTACCTCCAGGTTTTCAGCCATTAATTCCTGATTGCGACGGTTCAGTGAATCTAACTGGACAACAAAATCGCGCATAATACCGCGTAAAGTATTAACCTGTTTTTGGTAAGCATTAATTTTCTGGATACTGATTTTTTTTGTTTGTTCTATTTCAACGAGCAGATCTTTTACTTTTGTCTGTGCAATGAATAATTGTTCATTTATAGTATCATTCTCGGTTTCAAGAGAGTCATATTTCACTACCAGTTCATTAAGTTCCATCTGAATAGAATCCTTTTCAGCATTTAAGTCACCCAGTATTACTTTATGTTCCCTGTTTTGCATGAAATACAAAACAGCCAGTACTACAAGTATAACCGAAAGAATAATTACTATAATATTATTTCTCCGCTCTTTTAACTTTATTTTTTTCTGTACGTCAGTTTCATTCATTTGTAAATATTTATCTTTAAGAAAGACCATACAAAATTAATAATCTTTTTAATTGATCACTACATGTAAATGTCCGATTGCAGGGAACCCATACTGATTTATTCTTTCCACTGTTACAATATAATGTCCCGGCTTAGAGAATGAATGCACTGTTTCAGCATATTTGCCATCATTTTGTGTTTTTCGTTGTACCACTCCTGAATTTACAGTAACTTTTTTTGTCCCGTCCCCAAAATCCCATATTTCATCGCCGGTTTCACTCCCGAAAGTGCGGACCAGAAAAGTGACCGGGTCACCCGGTTTTAAATTCAAAGTAGGATAATAAGCAGGGTGTATCGTTGGTATTTGTTTTTCAGGATCATCCCTGTCAAAAACTTGAATGTACATAAAATCATAATCTACATTTCCTTTTGAATCAGTTACTTTAAGAATTTCGCTATATTCCCCTGCAGTCGGATAACTTCTTTTCTGAACAGGCCCTTTTGCTGAGGTTCCGTCGGTAAATATCCATTCGTACGAAACGATATCACCTGCTAAACTTATTGATTTGGTACCGTCAAGTGTTGTCTCCTGGTCAGTCAACAAGATGGTATGCGGTCTTGCAATAGCTTTTATTTGTGGTTTATATTTCTTTACATAGGCTTGCCAGAGATAAGGATAAGCGTCCTCGACTTCCCACAAGGATGTCTCCGGATTTTTATGATGAACTCCAAAGTGAAGGTGAACCCAACCGCCGCTGCCCCCTTGTTTACCCATATATCCGATAAATTGTCCCATAGTGATATCTTTTCCCGGGGTGATCTTGGGGTCAATGCTATCAAGATGGCTGTAACGATAATACCATCCCCGGTCATCTACTACCCAAACAACATCCGGTCTGACATCTCCGGGCAGGTCTTTATATTCTTCAAGCACCTCATTTTTGGATGATACAATGAGCCCGTCAACTGCCGAAATGATTTCATCCATACCTTCGGCACCCCCGAAGTCATGAGGCGCATGGTAACCCGGATTTTTACTTTCGAGTATTTCTGCCCATCCCAGTCCTGCAAGTTCATTCTGCGATTGAGTTCTGCTTGCCATCCATGATTGCCGGAGCGGGTATCCGAATGTTCCCGGTTGTATGAAAGGAGAGTCCTTTGGCCAGAGCCTGAATCGTGCATCTTTTGGCAGTTTTCCATCATGTCTGTAGTAATTGGAAACTGTAAATTCCTTTATAACAGGGCAGTCAATTTGTACCTTACCAACTGTTACAGGTAGATGGTAAAGACCCGAACCGATAGTGGTTTCTTCGCCGTCAATAGCTATTTTAACGTGAGCATCCCTAATGGCACCGCGAAGACTATCACGTTCGACTATGACATTTAAAAGAGATAAGTTAACAATGTCACCATTGACCAGTTCAATTTTTTTCGACTCCCCGACATTGAGTTCTGCAACCACGTTAAGCCGTGTTAACTCATTTGTTGTGCAGCTAAATAGCCAAATTGCAATAAATAACAATAAAGAACCTGCTGTAAGATGTTGTTTTTTCATATTTTCTAAAATTGAATTTTTTACCGTAGCTGTGGCTTCGCTTTCAAAATTTTTTATTGCGTTTACCAATATTAACGCGGACTGGAGAACTTCATGGCGATTACACTTTAGATATTTAGGTTAAATTTAATTTTCAAAGTGTTCATAATTTTCTTTCTTAAGTTTTCTATATGTCCGGAGCTGAACAGTATAGTCAGAACTATTAAGTATAATTCGTTAAATATATTAAATTTTTGTAAATTGGCTATTCACTATCGATAGGGATTTAGATTATCTTACAGCATAAATTTCATAAGAAATTTTTGTGAATATAAGATGGTTGTTTAAATATGTGAATCCTCCTCGGATCGGATTTGTAAATTTTTTATTTTTTAAATATACAGGAACTCACACGGTTTTTTTTAGTGTATTTAAAGTAAAAGTATATGTTGGATATCAAATAATTAAAATAAGTCTGGATTAAACGAGTGTGACAAACTTTTTAGATACATTTATGTGCCTTGGCACTTCGGTGCTCGGGAATATACCACAAATATTAAAATCATGCGAAATCCATCATATACCTTTGGAAACGGAAAATTTTAATGAGATGAAAAATAAAATTACCGGTTTTTTTGTCGTTAGCATGATTATAGCAGAAATGCTGATATTCATTGCATTTATTGCCAATGGCAAGGACACAGATCCTGAAAATAAAAGTTTATCACAAGAAGTATTTACTTTTAAAAACATGCCTGATGTAATGCCGGGGACAAGGCTTTTAACTTTAGAAGGGGATTTGTCTTCGAAGATGATGGAGGGGGCACACAGATTCATTGAGGGAAAAATTGATAAGTCACTGGATAAACGTTCACAATATTGGGAGCGTGATTTTAGTTCAGAGGAAGCTTATGAATTATCGATTGATGGAAATCGCGGCAGATTCATGAAATATATCGGTTTTATTGATAAAAATCTGCCATATAATAATTATAACGAAGCTTTGGAAGATGGTTACCCTGCTGTGGCAATGGAAAAATACTCTGTGGATAATGATCCGTTATTAGTTGCAGAAACATCAAAGTATAGTATTTATCAGGTAAGATGGCCGGCGTTTAATAAAGTCAGTGGCGAAGGACTTCTTCTTGAGCCCAAAACTGATCCTGTTGCTAATATAGTAGCTTTGCCGGACGGAGACAATACACCTGAACAGTTGACTGGACTGGCTCAGGGTATAGACAATATTTCTCAGTTTGCACGACATATGGCTGATAACGGGTTCAGGGTGTTGATACCAGTACTGATAAACAGGAAATATATTTTTCCCGGAACAACACGGCAGCAAACATACAGGGAAAGGATATATAGACAGGCTTTTCATATGGGCAGGCATATTATCGGATATGAGGTACAGAAAGTATCATCGGCAATCGATTGGTTTGAAAAATCCTGTGAAAAGGATTTAAAAACCGGATTAGCGGGTTATGGGGAAGGAGGTCTTGTTGCTTTTTATTCTGCCGCGGTTGATAAAAGAATCGATGCTGTACTGGTCAGCGGTTATTTTAATTCAAGGCAGAGGGGTTGGAAAGAACCTATCTACCGTAATGTCTGGGCACTGCTTACCGAATTTGGAGATGCAGAAATAGCATCCTTAATTGCTCCCCGTTCTCTTATAATCGAATACAGTCATACCCCCGAATTTATAGAGGACATAGAAAAATACAGGAACAATCCGGGTCAGGTGGAGAGTTTTCCGTTTACCGGTTATAAAGGTAGATTGAGTACTCCTGATTATGAAATTGTTAAAAATGAATTTGACAGAATAAATGAGTTGGTAAAATCCGGATTTCAGACCAGGTATCTCGTTAAAGGAAAAAATAACGATCCTGTTGCTTTTGGATCAATACAAGCTCTTGAAAAATTTTCTTCAGCTCTTGGGGGAACAGAGGTAATTGTAATTTCTGATGAAGTACCTCACGACAATCGTAAGTCCTTCAGTCCTGAACAGAGACAATTTAGCCAGGTCAAAGAAATGGAAGATCATGTGCAATGGCTGGTTCATATTTCCGATATGGTGAGAAATGATTTTTATCTCAATAAAGTTATGCCGGAATACGCATCAAGAAAATGGAGTACAAAATCCTATCATTCGTATTATTTACCTGATAATTTTATTGAAAAAGGAAAAGAATACAGGGAATATTTTTATGAAGAAGTTATGGGAAAATTTGATGATAAAATGTTATCTCCTGATCCGCGAACCAGGAAGATATATGACAGGGAGCGGTGGACAGGTTATGAAGTTGTATTAGATGTCTTTCCTGACCTCTTTGCGTGGGGCATTTTGCTTATTCCAAAAGATATTGATCCGGGAGAAAAGAGACCTGTTGTTGTTTGTCAGCACGGACGTAACGGTCTGCCGGAACATTTGGTTGAAGGTATGACCAGTTATAATGATATGGGAGCAAAACTTGCTGATCAGGGATTTATAGTTTATGCCCCTCATAATTTGTACCGCGGTGAAGACCGTTACCGGTGGCTCGACAGAAAGGCGAACACCGTTAAAAAAACACTTTTTTCCTTTATTATAGCCCAGCATGATCAGACCCTAAAATGGCTGGGATCCCTCCCCTTTGTCGACAAAAACAGGATTGCTTTTTATGGCAAGAGCTATGGTGGTGAAACGGCTATGCGTGTGCCGGCAGTATTGGAAAACTACTGTCTTTCGATTTGCTCGGGAGATTTCGGAAATTGGACACGCAAAGTTGCAGGGGTATACGGTGGTAGGACTTTTATGAATACAATGGAATGGGAGATGCCCTATTTTAATATGGGAAATACATTCAGTTATGCTGAAATGGTATACCTGATATTTCCCAGGCCTTTTATGGTAGAACGGGGCAATGATGACACTGTCCAGCCCAATGAATGGGTTGCTTATGAATATGGAAAAGTAAGGTATCTTTATGATCATTACGGATTGGGGGAAAAGACAGGGATAGAATTTTTTAACGGTGGCCATTCGAGCAGATGTGAAGGAACATTCGATTTTCTTCATAAACATCTTAACTGGCCTTAAGATAATGAGTTTGGATTATAAAGCGCATGAAGTTCTTTAAAATAAAATTGTAAAAATTGAGCTTGCACAGAAAAATCTATAACTTAAATATTTGAATATCATTTTTTAAATTCTTGCTCAATTACTTTTTATTGAAATTTGATGATAAAATATACTTTTTATAGCGCACTCAAAATTTGTTAAATTGAATTTTTCACAGTTATATCTGGCAAAATTTTACTGAATTCAAAATAATTTAATTAAATAACATGCTATGAGAGAAAGTAATAAAAAATCAACACGCCGTACATTCATATCAAAAACGGGTATTGCGACGGCAGGATTGACATTAGGTGCAAATTCAATCAGTGCTAAAGGTTATTCCAGGATCATCGGAGCAAATGAAAAGATAAGGGTTGGGTTTATAGGAGTGGGTAACCGGGGTTCACAACTTTTAAACCTGTTTATGCAACAACCTGATGTCGAGGTTGCAGCTCTGTGTGATATTTATCAACCTTATCTGAATCGTGATCGCAGTAAGGTTCTGCCCCGTTATATAAAGGAATTGGGAGGAAGAATACCTAAAATGGGAGAGAGATTTTCAAATACACCTAAAAGATTTTCTGATTACAGGGAGCTACTTAACGATAAGAGCATTGATGCTGTATGTATTGCTACACCGGATCACTGGCATGCACTTCAGACGATAGATGCTATAAAAGCAGGTAAGGATGTTTATGTTGAAAAACCATTAACAATTACTATCTCCGAAGGACGAAGAATGGTGGATGAGTGTAAAGCAAGTGACAGGATTGTTACAGTCGGGCTCAATCGTCGCGGTAATATTGTATATCAAAAGCTGGCAAGAGAAATTCCGGCCGGGAAAATCGGAAAAATATCCGTTGGCAGGGCTGCCAGGGTAAGTAATTTGTATCCTGACGGTATAGGGAAGTTACAGCCGGAAAAGCCGCCGAAAGATTTTAACTGGGATATGTGGCTCGGTCCACGATCCTACCGGCCTTATCAGTATAATATAGCACCATATAAGTTTCGTTGGTGGAGCGATTATTCCAGTCAGATGGGTAACTGGGGAGTTCATTATATGGATGCAATCCGCTGGATGATGGAAGAAACTGCCCCTGTTGCTGTAAATGCTCAGGGAGGGAAATTTATTATAGATCACGATGCAGATATTCCTGACACTATGCAGGTGACTTTTGAGTTTGCTTCCAAAAAAATGATTTCATTTTGTATTTACGAAGCAGCAGGGG
This sequence comes from uncultured Prolixibacteraceae bacterium, assembly GCA_964611525.1. GTDB lineage: Bacteria > Bacteroidota > Bacteroidia > Bacteroidales > Prolixibacteraceae > JAAYJR01. The sequence goes on along the minus strand of CAZTAL010000068.1, from coordinate 3,437 downwards.
GTGGATTGTTTCCTTATGGAGAACTGGAGTTACGGGGAACAAAAGGGAATCTTTATGCAAATGAGAAAGGATACAGAATAGTTCCTTCCGGGCCGGGACAGTTTCAGGAATGGGAAAAACAAATAGAAGAAGAAGAATTCAAGAATCCGGGACGGGCTTTGGATGACGGAAGTTCTGCGGATAGTACTTCAGGATTGATACGTGACTTCCTTGATTGTATTAAAGATCGCAGGGAACCTTTATGTCCGCTGGAAGAAGGCCATCGTTCCACTTCCTTCGCCCACCTGGCAAATATTTCATTAATGATGAACCGACGCCTTGAGTGGGATCCTGTAAAGGAAAGATTCACAAACTGTGAAAGGGCAAATGAATTATTATCATATGAATACAGAAGTCCCTGGAAATTATAGTTGATATTGCAAAGCACCTCGTTTGGATGATACAATCATGCCAGGAGCTGCTGATAACTACAAGTTTAATATCTCTATTATTTTATTATCAATTTACCTGAGTGAACAGTATTTTTTTCGTTCAGCAGTTTGAATAAATAGATACCGTTGTCAAGTTGATGAACCGGTACGGGACTGTCGGAAAATACAGGCCGTTCCATTATTTTAGCTCCTGTTACCTTGTATATTTCTAATAAAAGTTGCTCATAATTTTTGTTCCATCTAAATGTTATCCATTCTGAGGAAGGATTTGGGTACATGACCACAGAATTATTTTTATAAATATCAGTATTAGATGAAACATCTTCTGAGTAGTAAAAAGATGTTCTTTCAGTATTTTTCCAGTTGCTGTTAACCATTTCAAAGCCATCTATCTGCGTGATTGCTTTGTGGAAAGATTTGAAGACCAGATCATCTTCTTCTGTGTACATATAAGAATAGAATTGGAATAAGCCCGGAAAAGCAATATTAGAAAAGTCGGTATCGCTGTATGTGTATTCATCTTTCTGCTCTTCCTCCCAAGTCTCAGTTGTAGAGTTCCAATTTGAATATGTTGCTCTTAAAATTCCGGAATCGTTGTATTCATAATCGGTCCGGGAGCTTTTTTCAAGTGTAAATGTCGTATAGTTGATATTCCATGTCTCATCTGAAGTTCTCTTGCCCGTACCGTCATAAATGTAATATGTTTCGGAGATGAGCAACTCTTGTTCTCTGATCAAAGACGTACTTGTAGTTTCCAGGTAGCCGGAACTATTATAGGAATAAATAATTCTCATATTTACATCCTCATCTTCACCTATCATTAAAATATCTATTTGTGTCAGTTTCCCCGATTGATTATATGAAAGATTTTGTTTGCCTGCCAAATCCCATGTGTCATTATTCCCGGAAATATATTGCAGTACCGAATCCAGTTTTCCTTCTGCGTTGTAAAATGCTTCTATTTTATTCTTCGGGAGCAATTCTTCTGTTTCTTCATCACGGGAATAAAACACCAGATAGTTTATTTTCTTGTCATCATATTCTATTTCAATACGACTGTAAGTTGACCATGTTTGTGCTGCAGCGTCCCACTCTTTTTCGATATATTCTGTATTTTTCAACTCCTGATCGTAAATAAATATTTCTTTCATGTCATTTTGCCATGTTTCTTCATCCTGACCTAAAATCATTGTTATTATACTGTCGAGCTTTGGTGTAGCTACTCTATTTTTTAAAGTAATTTCCGGAGATTTGTCAGAAAGAATCGAAAAGCTGGCTAAATATTTAGTTTGTCGGATATAACGGTAAAATTTTTCCTGTATTTGTTGTAATCTTTTTTGTTTCCCGTCATCAATCTGTGCATTTGTTGCTGTTGAAATTGAAATTAAATTTGCGATAAGGAAAGTAAATTTTTTCATGTGTTATTCAAAGTAACGTTCATGCCCTCCAAAACAAAAGTTTCCGGAAGTTCACCTTTGGAATTTGTTGAACTAACCTATCCGTTGCGCACTTTGAGGTACTTTCTTATCAGCCGCTAAGCCGTTGATTAAATATTATGTCCTTTAAATTAGCAATCTAGCATTATCTGAAGAGTTTTATATACTTATCAAATAAATACATTCTACTCCTTTGCCCTCCCGTCATTTCTCTTAAAATATTCATATCTTCTAAATCTGTAATCAATTTATATGATGATGGCATTGAAATGGATGCAACCTCACTTACTTTATCTGCTGTAATCATTGGACGTTTGTATAAATAATCTATTACTTTTTTCGCTTTTGATACTCTGCTACCTAATGACTGAATTTTCATGTCAGTTTGCTTTTGAAGTTGCATGATTCCGTCAAATGTCTTTATGCCGTTTTTAGCTGTCTCAATAACTCCAACCAGAAAAAATTTAAACCATTGTCCTAAATCATTTTTTTCTCTAACAACCGTTAAATTATCGTAATATAACTTTCTGTTTTTTTCGAAGAAATCAGATAGATATAAAACCGGTTTTTTAATTATTCTCTTACTAACCAGATATAAAGGAATTATAAGTCGACCAACTCTTCCATTCCCATCAAGAAACGGGTGAATTGTCTCAAACTGATAATGAACAAGCCCAATTCTTAATAGTTCCGGGATACGTATCTCTTCGTTATGAATAAATTTTTCAATGTCACTCATTAACTCTGGAACCGAGTTATGAACAGGTGGAATAAAAACAGCATCATTAATTGTAGCTCCACCAATCCAATTTTGGCTACTCCGAAATTCGCCAGGTTGTTTTTGTTCACCTCTTACTCCTTGAAGCAAAACACGATGGGTTTCTCGTATCAATCTTGAAGAAAATGGTAATTTATCCAATTCCCCGATAGCCCATTCCATAGCTTTTATATAATTTTGAACTTCTTCCCAGTCATCACGTTTATCCAATGGCAAATCCTCTTTTTCCAGCAAAGCTTCGTTTATATTTGTCCGTGTCCCTTCAATTTTACTGCTCTGAGTCGCCTCTTTGATCACATGCATGCTGATAAACAAGTCAATATTTGGAACATATTTTGAATACATATCCAAACGACCTAATTCTCTATCTGCGTGACTCAACAATTGCAAAATCTCCATGTTTTCAATTTGCAATTGTCTATTTATCAATTCAGGTTGGAAGCTTTTATAATAGCCTTGGCTTATATATTGTCCCGAATTAAATTTTTTCATGACAAAATTTTAAACAAAGGTAACTCTTATTTAAGTTTTTGTCAAATTACTTAAACAATAATTCCTGTTATTTAAAATATCAATAAGATTTTTTTGTACAGGATGCCTTTTCGCCTTGTTGCCAATGGTGTATATGTACATTTATTATTCATGCCCCTCGGATTTACACAAACTTATTCCTTTAAAATTTTGGAAAGAAATCAAAATAAAACAAAAAAATGAAGATAAGAATTGTAAGTCTGATTCTTTTGAGTAGATACTCCACAAATTAGTTCACCACAGGGCGTGGTTGAGCTAAAA
>CAZTAL010000067.1:0-70261 GCA_964611525.1 uncultured Prolixibacteraceae bacterium | reverse complement strand
ATTCCAAAGGCCGTAAGAATCAAATACCGGAATATGCGGCAAAGTATAGAACTTGCCGTTTTTATTATAACTGGTTAATGCGCCAGATTTCTTTAGCTTTCTGCGAACGGTTATTTCCGATACCATCATTCGTTTTATCAGTTCTTTTATGGTCATGACTTTGTCTCTGCCATAAATGGTTTTCAAAAATTCTTTTACCTTATTTTGTTTCATGATAAAGTATACTTTATCAAATTATCCAAAAATTAATAGCTTAAATGAAAGGGAAAATAGAATTTTGGTGTATTTTTAAGCAAAAACAAGGTAAGGGAAAATATAGTATACTTTATCAATACGTTGAATTTAGTACATTTGAAGATTCCAAAGGAATTTTGTAACAATAGAGAATAAAATAGTAAAGTTATGATAAAGAAATTGTCAAAGGTTTTTTTAATAACTACCTCGAAAAAGTATACGGATTTAAAGCTGAAGGCGATATGAAAGGTAAACCTGTTCATTTTAAAATAATGACTCAGCTTAATACGGGTAAAGAAGGTTATCTTTTAAAAGTTGACAGCAAAGGCATTTTTATTACCCGCATGGATAAATATTTATCATCAAAAGGCCGCAGACTGATTGGCTGGGATGAAATCCTTGAAGGAGGTTTTGCCCCGCAGGCTACCGTGATGAGTTGGAGGGGGTATAAAGGGAGGGCATTGAAGCAGCTAAACAACATCATGATGTAGTTATGAGTCCTACCACACATATGTACATAGATTACTATCAGTCTGAGAACCGATCGAATGAACCTTTGGCAATAGGCGGCTTTCTGCCTGTAGAAAAAGTTTACAGCTACGAACCTGTTCCTAAAGAACTTATCGAAGAAGAAACCAAATATATCATGGGCTTACAATCCAACCTGTGGACAGAATACGTTTCTAATACAAACCACGCAGAGTACATGCTTCTACCCCGATTACAGGCTCAGGCGGAGGTTGCATGGACACCAAAAGAAGAAAAGGATCTTCAGGGATTTTTAAAACGACTTGAACAGGACTATAAACGCCTGGATAAACCAGGTATAAACTACCGGAATCACAGAAAATAGTAATCAAAAAAAAGCCCTGTTAAAACAGAGCCTTTTTTACTAAGCGCTATAATTCATGTGTTTAAAATTTTATAATTATTTATAAATAAACTAATTAAAAATTTGAGAACCCATGGAACCACTTCGTTCTCGCATATTCTTTTTAAATCATACACTTTTGTGCAATTTTTGATTAAAAAAGAACATGCTCGTTTCATTCGATAATTTCCACATTAAAAGCTACCGGTCCCCGGTCGCTTTCTTTAATTTCAAATTGCACGGCCTGGTCAGTTTCAAGTCCAAACTGCGCATCCTTAATTCCTGTACGATGCACAAAAACATCTTTATCCTCTTCAGTATGAATAAATCCATAACCTTTAACAGCATCATACCATTTTACTTTTCCTTGCATAAGAATGATTATTAGTAACGACCACCTTTGTTATAAGAACCTCTGCGATTACCTCCTCTGGAGTCGTTTGACCTTGGGCGGGATTCATTAACTCTGATGTTACGTCCGCTCAATTCAGCATTGTTAAGTTCTTCGATGGCTTTATTGGCTTCCTGGTCATCATCCATTTCTACAAAACCAAAACCCTTGCTGCGTCCGGTTAATTTATCAGAAATAATCTTGACCGAAGCAACTTCGCCATACTCTTCAAAAATTTCTCTCAAATCTTCCTCTACTATATTATAAGGAAGATTTCCAACATAAATGTTCATTTGTAACTATTTAAAATTAATATTACAGTTTCTGCCAACAAAGCCATTTAACCCATGGACTGTTTTATTTCCGGATTTAGATGAATTAAAAAATTGAAAAATTTCTGAAACCAAAATAAATCGTGGTGAAAAACGAGGAAGGATAACCATGCCTGATAGCAGAAAACCTAAAAATTTCAACAAAAAAAGACCAAATTGCTAACTCCCAAACAATTAAAATTCGTTATAAATTTAAAATCGTCGTTTAATTAACGCTACAAAGTTAAACTAAAAATGGAATTATCAAACATTTTAAAAAAAAAGATTCCATCTTTCTCTCATATGAAAAAATGATACCTATTTATATTTACATTAACACAAATCGTTTATTACTACACTTGCTATAAAACAACCAAAAACCGGAGCATACTCAGATATTAAAACTTATATTTTCAATTCGGTTAAAATTTTCCCAGATCGACAATTTAAGCTGTTCGAGAGAAATATTTTTCAGTTCAGCTCCCCTGTTGTATACCTTCCGGATATCCCTCTCATCTACATCTGTCTCGAAATATATTTTATTCAGCGGCAAGTATAAAAATGAATCAATTGCTCTTGCATTATCTTTAAAAAGGATTTTACCGAAAGAGAAAAAAATATTCTTTTTGACCAATTGCTTTGAAATCTCCATGTTTCCCGAGTAGGCATGGAAAATCCATGGAACAGAAGGATGGATTTTTTTATACATTGCAATAACCTCATAATATGCCTTAACACAATGAATTATTAAAGGTTTTTTATATTCTTCAGCTATAAAGGCTTGTGCTTCAAATACACGCAACTGCTCATCAAAATCAGTCTCCACACGCTTATCCAGACCACATTCACCAATAAAAATCACATGATCAATCTCTAGTGCGTCCTCCATCATGACTAACAATTCATTGTTTTCATTCCGTGATCTGATTTCCCACGGATGCAATCCCACTGAAAAAAAATCTTTTCCGGTGAAGGCAGGTATCGCTCCCCCGGGATATATATTTCTTACAGTAACAATGTCCCACTCCTGGCGTAATAAATGGGTGTGAATATCAATAAAGGGTATAGTGTTCATCAAAGCAGATATCTAATTAATTCAAAATTTTTTTATTTATAAAATCCCAATTTTTACTCATTTGATAACAAAATTACGATTAATCGCACAGAAAGTACAACAGTACTATCTGATTTCTTCAAGATTATAATGAGTTTCCTGGTATACATAGTAATTCTGCTAATTGGAAAATAATAAATGCCGGCCGGAAAAGGTAAGAAGTAATCTGGCATATCGGCACTGCCCTCGAAAGAGTTATTTCATCGGGCTGATGACCTGCATGTAATTACAAAGTTTCAAACTTATACTTATTTTTTCATTTGCCAAGACTTAAATTTTATAAACCACAGAACTTATTTAAAATGATTTCAGATAAAAATTTACAAAATTAAATTAAATTTGAGGTCTGTTTAACAATTATTGATCAAAACAAACAAAAATGAAAAAATTTCTACTAATTATCTTTCAGTTAATCGTCGCTTACACATTAGTTTATTCTCAAGAACCATTAAATGTAATAGTAATCGGAGCTCATCCTGACGATTGCGATGTAGATGCAGGAGGTACGGCCGTCTTATTTGCCGAAGCGGGCCATAATGTCATGTTTGTTTCATTAACGAACGGCGATGCCGGCCATTACCGGAAAGGGGGAGGAGCACTGGCAAAGATCAGACGTGCTGAAGCAAAAGAATCGGGCAGAAGAATGGGCGTAGAATACATTGTCCTTGATAATCACGATGGTGAATTAATGCCCACATTGGAAAACAGGCTTGAAGTAATCAGAATGATAAGAAAATGGAAAGCAGATATTGTAATTAGTCACCGTCCTTATGATTACCATCCCGATCACCGGAACACATCGATCTTAATACAGGATGCTGCTTTCATGGTAACTGTACCTAACGTGGTATCAGACGTTCCCGCCCTGAAAAAAAATCCTGTTTTCTTATATTCACATGATCATTTCAAAAAGCCTTATCCTTTTCATCCTGATATAGCAATAGATATTACTGATGTTTTTGATAAAAAAATTTATGGCGTAGCAGCTCACGAATCGCAATTTTTCGAGTGGCTTCCTTGGCTTGGCGGCAGGCTTGACGAAGTGCCTGAAACGGAAGAAGGACGTTTAAAATATCTGGCTAATAGAAGAAAACCGGCAATTTCAGATGAAGTAAGAAAATCACTTATTAAATGGTATGGTCACGAAAGAGGCAATGCGGCACAAGTTGCAGAAGCATTTGAAATATGTGAATATGGCAGACACCCTTCGGATGAGGAGATAAGGAGATTATTCCCTATGCTACCGTAAAAACATTCCATTCCCATCAATAGAAAAACTGGAATCCAAATATTTCAGCTGGTGGAGATCGGCTTTAACACAACATTTTTAGAGTTATTCTGAATAAGGATCATACGATCCGCTAGTAACCCTTTTAACATCATCCAAATACCTGAATCCAGATTTCATTTTTATCGTAATATTTTTCTGAATTCTCTTTTGGTCATTTCCTTGGCCCTTATCTTTTCAGGATGTATTACAGTATATTCTTTTGATGTGAACAATACTTCCTGTTCTCCCTTACCTATCACAAACTGAGGTATTATAAACCTTAATTCTTCTGAGTTCAAACTATGCTGAAAGATCAGTATTATCAATTCTTCTGAAGACGCAACTATACTCCCAATCGGCTCTCCGGCATATACTTTTCCCCCGATCTTTATTTTTTTATTCCTGCCTGCTCTTATATTATGGTAACAGATCAGAGTACCATCGGGTTGAAGAACAGTAATGCTGTTATTCCATGCATGATACCAGTTTTTAGGTATTAATTAAACTGCCTCAGGACTTAAAGACAAACACAAAATAATCATAAACTTCCATTCGTTTATGGATATCCTCTGAGTAATATTATATATTTGTGGATTATTTTTTAATAGTATTTATGATCATATATTATTATTTGATTATTAATATTTTGCATTTTAAAACTTTTTAAGCATCAAGTTTAATCAAACATTTTTATTAATTGAATAATAATCAGCTTATTAATATATTTGCACATTCTTTTACCGGACGACGACATCCGGAGATAAAACAATTATAAAATTTTAAATACATGAAATTAGCACTTATAGGATACGGTAAAATGGGTAAGGAAATTGAAAAAATTGCCTTGTCACGCGGACATGAAATTCCACTGATAATCGACATTGATAATCAGGAAGATTTATTCCGTGAAAATCTTTCTGAATGTGATGTAGCAATAGAATTCACTATTCCGGAATCATGTGTAGAAAACTACTTTAAATGCTTTGAGGCCGGTATTCCCGTGGTGAGCGGAACCACAGGCTGGCTTTCGCGAAAGGATGAGGTTCATAAAAAATGCGAAGAAACAAATGGCACATTTTTTTATGAAAGCAATTTCTCAGTTGGCGTTAACCTGTTCTTCGAACTGAATAAAAAACTCGCAGAGCTAATGTCTTCTCATCCTGAGTATGATCCACAAATAACAGAAGTGCATCACGTCCAGAAACTCGATGCACCTAGCGGAACAGCCATTAAACTTGCAGAGGATATGACGGGAATTATACAGGGCAAAGACAAGTGGACTGACAAGAATGAACCTGAAAAAAATGAATTACCTGTTAAATCGAAAAGAGAAGGAACGGTAGTAGGTACACATACTATTAAGTATGACTCAAAAGTGGATTATATTGAAATCACCCATAGTGCAAAAAGCCGGCAAGGATTGGCACTAGGTGCTGTTTTGGCGGCCGAATATTGTATAGGTAAAAAAGGTATCCTGAATATGAAAGACTTACTGAAAATTTAAATCAATAGCAATGATAAAAGAAATATTGACAAACAAGTGGTTTAAATTTATTACAGTCGGAGCTCTCTATACACTATGGATTATCTGGCTCGGTAATTTCTGGTGGCTTATCGGACTTGCAGTGATTTTCGATATCTATATCACTGAAAAAGTTCATTGGGCATTCTGGAAAAAGAAAAATCCCCCAGGTGGACAACAAACCAAAATTATAGAATGGATAGATGCAATTATCTTTGCCGTCATTGCGGCTACTTTTATTCGTATGTTCTTCATAGAGGCTTACACTATACCAACTTCTTCAATGGAAAAATCAATGATGGTAGGCGATTATCTTTTTGTGAGCAAAGTGGCTTATGGTCCGAAAGTACCCAATACACCTCTTTCATTTCCGTTTGTTCATAATACATTACCTCTTTCACGAACTAAAAAATCATATGTGGAATGGATTAAAAATCCTTACAGACGGCTCCAAGGCTTTGGAAAAGTAAAAAATAACGACATTGTGGTATTTCATTTTCCGGAAGGTGATACGGTGGCGCTCAACATGCAAAATCAAAGCTATTACCAACTGGTCAGGACATACGGCCGGGAACGGATTTGGAATGATGTCCGCAACTTTGGAGAAGTTGTTGCCAGGCCGGTTGACAAAAGGGAAAATTATATTAAAAGATGTATAGGAATACCGGGAGACGAAATAAAAATGGCCAATGGTCAGGTCATGGTAAACAGAGAACCTATGAAAGATTTCGAGGGAATACAGCACAATTACATTGTTAAAACAAACGGGACTTCGATAAATCCCAGGGCACTTGATCGACTTCGTATTGCCGAAAACGATCGCACCGTCTTCTCTAGTGAAAGATATTTGTTTCCCCTTACAGACTCTATGGTAGAAAAGCTAAAAACATTCACAAATGTTACCTCAGTGGAAAATACTATAAGAGAGGCAGGGGTATGGGATCCTAATATTTTTCCACAAAATGAACGCTATCCATGGAATGTGGACAACTTCGGACCAATTAAAATACCGTCAAAAGGTGAAACGGTTAATCTGACAATCGATAATCTATCGCTTTACAGGAGAATAATAGATGTTTATGAAAATAATGAACTGGAAACAGATAATGATAAGATATATATAAACGGAGAGGAAGTAAAAAGTTATACTTTTGAAATGGATTATTACTGGATGATGGGCGATAATCGGCACAATTCGGCAGATTCACGTTTCTGGGGTTTTGTACCGGAAGATCATATAGTCGGAAAGGCAAGTTTTATCTGGCTTTCACTCGATAAGGACAAAACGTTTATTAATAAGATACGTCTAAGAAGGATGTTCCGGGCAGTCCATTGAAATTAATACTCTTAACTTTTAAAATTATTTTTGAAATCTATTGTCCTTTTTTTATATATTCGAAGTAAAATTCAAAGAAAAAAGCATGATTGTTAAATTATTAATATAATCAAATAAGATGCATGCCGTTATTATAGTAGTTCTTATACTGGCTATTTTGCTGGTGATATTTACATTACAAAATTCTTTTGAGGTTTCTATCACAGTATTCTTTTGGGAAATCAACAGTGCTCCCCTTGTACTGGTACTTATATGTTGTGTAGTACTGGGTTACCTTATTGCAGCATTATATTTTTATCCCCATACATGGAAACTAAAAAAGGACTATAGAAGGGCTATAAAAACTATCATGAAACTAGAAAAAAAGACTGAATCTTACCAGAAACCTGAAAAAACAGGTCCCGAAGGAATTGAACTGGATACAGATACAGACGATAATAATGATCGGTCGTTTTTCGGGGAATGATTATGGCAATATTCCGCCCTGCATTACTTAGCACAGCTTATTTCGCCCCGGTTCAGTTTTATTCGAAAATAATCCTGCACAAGAAAATATATATCGAAAAATTCGAAAATTATTCCAAACAAACTTATCGCAACCGCTGTGAAATATTAGGCGCTAACGGTCCTGTAGCACTTATAGTGCCTGTAATAAAAGGAAGGAGACCAAAAATTCTTATTAAGGATACGAAAATCTCTTATGATACGGATTGGCAGCGAAACCATTGGAGGGCTATATTCTCAGCGTACAATTCCTCACCTTTTTTTAAATACTATAAAGATGATATATATCCGTTTTTTACAAAAAAACGTGAATACCTTCTTGATATGAATCTTGCAATAAATGAAAAAATATGTGAACTGCTGGAAATTGATAACACACTTACCATGACCAATGATTTTGAAGATATTCCGGTCAATGCTCTTAACTTGAGAGAAACATTTTCACCAAAAAAACATAAAGTTAAACCGGATCCCTTGTTTAAACCAATGAAATATACTCAGGTATTTTCGGAAAAATTCGGTTTCGTGCCTAATCTTAGCATTCTCGATTTGTTATTTAATGAAGGACCTAACAGTTACCGGATATTACGATCATCTGTCCCCATTTCCGAATAGAACAAAGGACGCACAAAAAAATTTGGGTTTTAAAAAACCAAAAAAAGATGTATCAGAAGTCTATCGATTTATAGCATAAAGAGTTGAATATTTGAGATTACTCTTATATGGAGATACCAATGAATTACCACGGGGCAACTGTCTCCTTCTTGCCCCGACTAAAAATTTAGCTTGACATGAATTAGTATTCTGTTCGTTATCAATAATTTCTATATTTCCGCTGTTAATTCATCCAGGAATCCGTGCAACTCTTTTCTCAATAAAGGTTTTATCTCATCACGTACCCGATGGTGATAGCTGTTAAGCCATTCCTTCTCGCGCTTATCCAAAAGACTCATTTCAATAAGTGAAACATCTACAGGACAAAGGGTAAGTGTGTCGAATCCCAAGAAGGTACCAAACGCAGTTTCTTCTCTTTCTACACAGACAATTATATTTTCAATCCTTATCCCGTACTGCCCTTCACGATAAAGGCCGGGTTCATTGGAAAGTACCATACCGGGTAAAACAGGCAGGTCATTAAGCTCCTGACGGATAGACACAGGACCTTCATGAACATTTAAAAAATGACCTACTCCGTGACCAGTGCCGTGACCATAATTCAGTCCGCATGCCCACAATTCCTTTCGTGCCAAAATATCAAGATTACATCCTCTTGTGCCTTTGGGAAACTTTGCAAGTGACAAGGCTATCATTCCTTTCATTACAAGGGTGAAGTCGATTTTCTGTTGCCTCGTTGCATTTCCCAATATTACAGTACGTGTAACATCAGTGGTCCCCTGAAGATAATGACCACCGGAGTCAAACAACAGAATACCTCCGGTATTAATGGGTAAGGCATCTTCGGAACTAACATCCAAATGTACAATTGCCCCATGTCCGTTATAGCCCACAATGGGAGGAAAACTTTCCCCGATATATCCTTCATGTTTTGAGCGAAATTCATTCAGTTTGCGGCCTGCCGTATATTCAGTAATATCTTTATTCCCGGCATTTTTTTTCAGCCAGTATATAAATTCAACAAGCGCTGCCCCGTCTTTTTTCATAACCTCACGAAATCCACATAGTTCAATTGCATTTTTTTGTGCTTTTAACATTGCTATTACAGAAATCCCTTCAATTATTTCATTATCAGCATTTATTGATTTATAAACTGCAAAATTAACTGTTGAGGGATCAATGAATATTCTCTTGTTTCGTACATTCTTTATCCATTTGTAAAATTCATTGTAATCCAGAAGCACTATCTTTTCTCTTTCAAAGGCAGACGATAATTCCGGGGGGACCTTCACACTATCAATAAAAAGTAAACATTCATTTTTACCAACAACACCATATCCTGTAAATATAGGATTGTAAGGTACGTCAGAGCCACGCAGATTAAATATCCATGCCAACTCATCAGTGGCAGTAATAATCTGCAAATCAGCATCATTTTTATTAATTTCCGATACTGCTATCTGCAGTTTCTGCCCGCGGGATAAACCGGAATATACTTTTGGTAACTCGAAAATTAAATTATCAGAAAGTTCAGGCCTGTTTTTCCAGATATAATCAAACAAATCAGGAGTTTCCATCATATCTATTTCCGAATTTACCAGCCTTGCATTTAATTTACGGTATTCTGATACGGATAATGTTTGGGGATCAAAACCTAATTTGCTCCCTGGCGTCAGTTTTTTTGAAAGCCACGATTCCGGTGTTAATGCACCGAAAATACCCAATTTGTACATTTTAATTCCCGATCCTTTAAGTTGTCCGGCAGCCTGAATAAAATAACGGGGATCTGTCCAGAGTCCGGCCTCCTCATGAGTTACTATAACTAATCCATATGAACCAGTAAATCCTGAAATAAATTCCCTGGTCTGCCATCGGAGTGACAGATACTCATTTCCGTGAGGATCTGTTCCGGAAATATACCACGCATCCAGATCCCTTTTAAGCAGTTCAAGACGTAAACCTTTAATTCGTTGACGAACTTCATTCATTTACTGAAAAATTGTTTTATGAAGTAACTCATAGAAGAAGAATGTATTTTACCGTAATCTATATCTTCTTCAGCATAAAATTTAAATCCGCTAATATCATCCATTGGCGTAATTCCGTCAATAGTTTCAGGAATAACCTCGAAAGCCATATCCACGGTAAAAACACTTAACCCATTATAAATATACTCATTAGGTGCAGAGCAGATATATTTCAGCGATCTCACATTAAGTTCCAACTCTTCTTGTAACTCGCGCCTAACTGCATTCTCGGCAGTTTCACCCGGATCAATAAATCCACCGGGCAGATCAAGCATTCCGTAACCAGGCTCTATGCCGCGAAAAGTCAATAAAAGTTCACCCTTATTATTTGCAATCAGTGCTGCAACAGCGGCTGCCGAATTAATAAAAAAATTAAAGCCGCAGCCTGTGCATCTTAAGGAACGCGCACTATCAATGATCAATCCGGACTTGCCACATTTGGGACAATATCTGAATATTTTAAATGGATGTGTTGGTTGCATTAATTAATTATATTCATTGTTTTCAACCAATCATAAAACAATTCCGGCCACTGGTCAACCGGCAGATTTTTTTTGTTCATGCCAAATCCATGACCTCCTTCCCTGAAAATATGCATTTCAGCAGGAACATTATTTTCTTTTAAGGCACAGTAAAACTCAACAGAATTGCAAGGCGTAACACCTTTATCATCATCTGCAAGCACAATAAAGGCAGGCGGAGTTTCAGAAGTAACATGTAATTCATTTGAATATTTTTCTACCAACTCCCAATTATGACCTTCCCCTATCAGATTCTTACGGGAACCAGTATGTCCAAACTCCTCCTTAAAAGAGATAACAGGATAAAGAAGTAACATGAAATCAGGCCGGCAACTTATCTCATGCAGCGGCAATCCGCTTTTTTTATTTCCATAATCGAACCGCGTACCAACCGTAGAAGCCAAATGTCCTCCAGCGGAAGAGCCGGCTATGCCGATCTTATCAGGATCAATTTTCCAGACCGCGGCATTTGATCTTACAATCCTTATAGCCTGCCACGCATCACAAGAAGGAATCTCATGATGTCCATAAGGCAATCTGTATTTCAGTACAATACCTGCAACTCCCTTCGATTTAAGCCATTCCGCCATGTCATATCCTTCATGATCCATTGCTTCGATAGAATAACCGCCGCCGGGACAAATCACTACGGCAGCGCCGTTGTTAATATCTGTTTCAGGCAAATAAACATACATCTCTGCTTCCGAAACATTCCTGACCCTAACACCATCATATTTCTCTTCGGGCTTATCCATGCCATTATGATTCGGAGCTCCGTCCGGCCATACCTTCAAAACCATATCCTGTCCGGATAATAATAATGCATTGCATATAAAGAATGCTATGAAAATTATATTTTTCATTTGCTTTAAATTAAATTAAATTTTTTATCGTTATTTTTTTTCTTAGGATAGAAACTCAAAAATTGTATTTTTATTAAATAATTGTACATTTAATTTTTACCGGAATACTTATAGGACTTGTAGCTTCAATGCCTATTTTAACGGAGAATCAGGCTCAGCAGCAAACAATTTATAAGTCATCTTTTCTATAAAACGTGGAAAAAATTTTGATAAAAAGACAGTTAATTTACCCTCTAAGAAAGTAAGTATAAGCTCCCTTTTACGTTTTTCGACAGCAGCATATATTTTTTCCGCACACTTTTCTGCCGGCATCATTTTATTTTCATTACGGGGAGTCTCTCCCTGTTGCTCTCCATTAGCTGTAAGAGCTGATTTACGTATATCGGAGGCAGTGAAACCAGGTGCAGCGATCAATACGTGCAATCCTTTTCCTATATTTTCAACACGAACGGTCTGCAAAAATCCCCTCATGGCAAATTTAGAAGCAGAATAACCGGCTCTGCCCGGCAAACCTATATAACCTCCTATTGAGATAATTCCTACAAGTGAACCTTTTCTGTCAACCAGATAAGGCAATGCATATTTTGTACAATATACCGTTCCCCAAAAATTAACATTCATAAGATTGGCCATAACATTCAAATCCGTCTCACTGAATAATGCTCTCATGGAAATGCCGGCATTATTAATGAGGACATCAATATGACCAAACTTATTTATCGCCAGATTAATTAGATTTTTACAATCGGACTCCTCCGTAACATCCGCCCTTACAACAAGCACTTCAACATCTTCCATTTTCTCTTTTAACTCATTGAGACGATCTTCACGACGGGCAGCAAGCACCAGGCACCATCCTTCATAGGCATATTTCTCAGCCAAAGCTTTGCCGATACCCGAGGAAGCACCTGTGATGACAACAACTTTCTTTTGCATAAATATAATTAATGTATAATTTATTTTGTTATCAGTAAATTATACATCGAAAGTATAAATTTTATAAGAAACAGATGCAAAATACCAAAATAAAGAAATGAATATAACATAAATGAGGTTAACATATTCCATTTTTATTTATTATCTGACAAACATGAAGCAGAGGTTATTTTCCGGTATAAGATCAAGGAAGCTTGATGGCTTCCCTGATTTTTTCTTTACCAGCATAAACAATCACTGTCCATTTTTGCCAAAAAAAAATTATCACTCTGTTGATTCTTCCGATTCTTCAACTAATTCAAAATTCTGTTCTTTCGATTCACCGATCCCGAGTTCCATATCTATAACTTGCTTTTGGTAACCTCCGGCTTCACATGCAAGTGAATAATCTCCCGATAAAATGCCAATCATTTTATAATAACCTTTATCGTCAGTCAAAGCAGTTGTGACTGTATCATTACCTGATAAAAGTACTAAGAATGCATTTTCTATTAACGTATCTGGTGCAGAAACCACACCAGAAATTTCTGATGATTCCAGAGTAGCCACAGCTCTTACTACCGGTTTAAAAATAAATCCTACTACCTTATCATAACCGTGTTTCATGTTGCCTCTCAAAACAAAAGAACGGCTCACATCAAAATCGAGCAATACCTCCGAAACTGTTTCCTTTTCAACGTCAAGAGGAGGATTAATCTTGATTTTCAATCCGCTTGCATCTCCGCTTGGCACCTTAAGATCAAAGGTAGTACCATCATTTAACATAATACTGGCCTCAACAACATGAAGCCTTATCTCCCTGTATATTCCTTCAGGAACATCAGCCTCCGTTAAAACACTTGTTTTGCCGTTACTCAGATCAAGAAGATTTATGGTAATTTCTTCCTTCAGTTCAATCAATACAGATGATGGATTATTTTCATCCCCGTTTTCTCCATTCTCTTCGTCATTTCCATTATCATTTTCTCCATTTTCACCATTTTCTTCACCGTTTTCCCCATTATCTATTTCTTCTTCACTTTCCCCGTCATCTTTTAATAATTTAATCCAGTCAATCGTAATATTAGCCTCGGCAACACTATCGGAAGGGAACGGGGCATCAGTAATCCTGAAAACTACAGTGCCTGATTTTTGAAGATCAGCATCAAGACCGTTTTCATCATATTCATTGCATCCGATTACAAATCCTAAAAGAAAAACAATCAGTAATCCAAAAAATTTTCGTTTCATGTCTTTGATATTTTTATAATTATTTAAAATAAACTATTGAGTCCACTTCTAAAAGGTATATTTTATCATCAAATTTTAAATAAAAAGTAATTCTGTATAATTTAAAAGTCTGATAATCAAATATTTACATTTTATATTTATATAACATTTTTGAGAGATTTTAATCATATACCAGTATTCTATGTTGATCAATATATCTGTATTCCATTTGTAATGATTCACATACTATTTGAAGTGCACTGTCCAGACTGCCTGTTTCAAAAGTTCCGGTAAAAATTCTCGTAGCACCTTGCTGAAGATCTATCTGGACATCAAAAAAAGATTCAAGCTGACTAAGCACTTGAGTTAAGCGAACATTTGAAAAGCTACCATTAAACTTTGCAAATTCAGGGTAAGGAGATTTAATGTCCATTTCCTCTTTTTTAACAGCTTGGCTGATTGCTGTAAATTGTGTGCCTTCATCCAATATCCATGAATCTTTATTATAAAAGGTTTTGACCCGGCCCTGATAACACCGGACTTCCAAGTCCTTTCCCTTATCTGCAACAAAAAAACGTGTTCCCAATACTTCAACACTTCCCGTTGATATTCTGACATGAAAATCCCTGCCATTTTCTACTTCAAAATATGCCTCTCCTTTAAGTTTGACATTTCGTGCCCAAAAATATCTTTTGAATTCCAATTTGCTGTTGTTATGAAGAACTATACGCGAAGCATCAGGCAACCGGTAAGTAACAATATCATTATCTCCTGCTGAAATTGTAACTGTTGCTGAAAAAAAATAAAAAGTAATCAGTATCAACAATACGGCTGCAGCTGAAATTCCTGCTGTCATAAGACGCCTGATGTTATATGCAGGCCTGATCTTTTCATGTTCACGACTATCAATTTTTTTTAAAACAGCATCCAATACTTTCTCTTTATCTGACCTGACCTGCAACTGATAATGACTGATCAATTGATCGGCATATCTTGAAAACAACTTATTATTTTTTTTAACTCCGGTCATTATTAACAAAAAATTATCCTATTTAATATGATCTGTTCTTTTTATACTATCCACAAACTAATTTTTACCCTACCGATATATTCATTGAATTCTTATATTCAGAAATATGACAGGAGTAAAACCGAGTGCAGAAATATCGGAACGGACAGTAAGAGATTCTGTATCAGAGGAAAAGCGCAGATAATTTACATCAACAATATTCTTACGGTCAAAAATATTAAGCAGTGATATACCCGAATTAAATAAGAAATGGGAAGTTCTGAAATCCCTGACAAGAGCAAAGTCTAATTGTGAAAGGTAATCCGACTTTTCGACATTTACGACTGGTTGCATTTCTATAAACCTTACTAACGGCAACCCGCTCCCATACTTCCAACTACCTGTCAGATGCCAGTTTTTCCAGCTAATCATCTCGGTAATCTTCAACCTGTGCAACCTGTCATTGTACCCCGGAAACCACTGTTGATCCAAAATATCTTCCATCTGTTCTTCAGTCTTGGATAATGAATAACCTACCATATGGTTGAAGATATAATGCTTCTTTTGCAAAAAGATATCTATCCCCCTGTATCTTTCTTTACTTTCACGCGGAAAATAGGTAATGCTTTGTTTATTTTCTGTAGTTATTTCTCCTGCGAATAAATTTACCTTGCCTGAAGTATTTTTCAGGTAACCCTCTGCCTCAAGATACCATCCGTTATTACAATATTTTATCCCAATAATATTATGTATCCCCTTCGCAATACCCACTCCGTCACGTCCCGGCAAATACCATATTTGATTAAAATGGCCTTCGCTATCGAATCGTTTTATTCCATTTAAAAATTGATAATAGACTCCGCTTAATAGATAAGCCTGTATATCCTTAGCAGGCTTTATCTCTATTCCTCCCCGGGGCTGAAGATATGTTCTTTTATCTTTTATATTATAGTTAGCCCGCAAACCCCATCTGAAGCTTAACCGGCGGCTTATATTTATACGTTGTTGCAAAAAACCATTGATCATGAAAAAAGCTGCATTATCCACAATTGAATCTATCTTAAGTTCCTGCAAAGGTCGTTGTGCAAAAAAACGATAAGTATATTTATCAGATGTAAATCCGACTCCGGCATAATTACTGAAAATTCCTGAATTAAATTCGGTTTTCCATCTGATACGGTATTCTTCAATACTGTTATAGCCATTATCAATATCGTAAGTCAGTCTTTCGTAGGTTCGTTCCCTGGTTTTTGCAAGTCCCTTTCCTTTACCGGCACCCTGTCCCGGATTTTCAATTATTTCAGTAATCTCCTGAAGTTCACCCGTTTCATCAATAACATCCCTTTCAAGATTGGAAAAACCACCGGAAAATGAATGAAGCCAATGGTTATTTGCCTGCCAGTTCATATTCAGGCTGATTCCTATATTATTACTATTTAAACTTTCGTTACGGTAATAATCTTTCGTCTGAACCAGTTCAAAATCCCTGCTTTGATGATCTTTACCATATAAAAGATTAACATTTAATTCAAAATTATCTGTGGGATGAAAACTGATTTTTGAATTTATGTCCTGATATTTAATAATAGGAATAATGGTTGACTGAATTGGGTCTTCCTTATCACCGCTAATATCATCTATGAGTCTGTAATAAAGGTAATTCTGCCATTGGTCAATAAAAGAACGTCGCCATGCAGCGGTAACTGAAAGTTGATCACTCAGGGGAACATTAGCCAGAATATTATAATTCAATAAATTAGCTGATAAATCAAGATAAGGGCGATTGTTCTTGCCTGATTTACCCATAAGCTCTATCAGTCCGGCAATCCGGTCGCCGAATTCAGACCCGAATCCCCCCCGTGAAACAAATGCCTGTCTGACAAACTTAGCATTCAGCACGCTCATATTTCCCAACAAATGATTGGTTTCCAATACAGGTATACCGTCAAATAACACTAAATTATCTGTTGGAGAACTTCCTCTTATAGAAAGACCGGATAACCCACCATGCAAAAAATTCACTCCGGGTATTACTAAAAGGGCATTACCAAGATCATCATTTGAAATTCGGGGTACAAGTGAAGATTTCAACGGATTAAATTCTATTCGTTCCGGTAGTGGTGAGGGCTGTAATACTTGTTTTTCGTGTTGCACGATACGAATGGGCTCCATAATGATATCCGATGACTCAAGCAGGAACAAATGATTGGGTCCCGGATAAATTGTAGTATCAATTTTCTTGTAACCTAAATGACTTATTCTGATATTGACAGAATCATTTTCAGAAATCTCGAAACGGAAAAAACCCAGTTCATTCGTAATTGTACCCTGACCATGGCCACAAGCTATGTTACAATAAACCAAATCTTCTCCGGTCATTTTATCCTTTACGTAACCGGAAACAACAACAGGCGGAAGTTCGCGTGATTGAGGCATTTCAATATTAGCGGGTTCGTCAATTGTCAATACCCACGTACCGTCAATAAATCTTGATTTAATAAAATAATTCTTGTTTAATAATTCTAAAAATTCTTTGACAGTACCATTATTAATTGTAAAATCCGTTTCAATCCTGCTGAATGAGTGACCATCAAATGCGAATTTAATATCATAGGAAGTTGCTATTTCTTGCAATACAACACTAAGAGATTTTCCCTTTGAGGAAAAAGAAATATTATTATTCTGCGCATAACCTGTTTGTATGCCCATAAATAATAAAGTTATCAATATAGTATTAAAAATTCTTAATTTCAATAATCAGGCTTTTCTCTATTTGAACTAACAACTATTATATCCCTGTTCCCAGCTCTTTTCTCAAAATAGCAAGCGCCTTGCTCATTTGTTTTTCAACCGCTTT
The DNA here is from genome assembly GCA_964611525.1 of uncultured Prolixibacteraceae bacterium. Lineage (GTDB taxonomy): Bacteria > Bacteroidota > Bacteroidia > Bacteroidales > Prolixibacteraceae > JAAYJR01. The sequence continues at coordinate 52,671 of CAZTAL010000067.1, read as the reverse complement.
AACTGTCACACCGGCATTTTGAGCTATCTCCTTATATGTCATTCCGTCAATCCGGTTCATTAGAAAAACCGCCCTGCACTTATTAGGCAAACAGGAAATAATTTTTTGCAGTTTCTGATCAAATTCCTTCAACTCCATAAGAAATTCCGGCGACTTGTTATCAATTTCTTCATAAAAAGTTGAACGGAACTTAATATCGTATTTTCGCCGGCGCCTAGATTTTAAAAAACTATGGCGGGCAATAGTAAACAAATAGGAACGAATAGTTTTATCTCTGACTTTAGACCGTGTTTTCCACAATTGTAAGAATACTTCCTGAGTTAAATCTTCGGAAAGACTCACATCTCCTGAAAGGTAAATAAGATAATTCCGAATGTATTCGTAATTCTTATCAAATATATCTTTAAACCATTCTTTTTCCCCTGATTCTGCTTTCATGAAAGCATTTCGCTTCTGTTACTCCTTTTTTACCGAAAACTTAAAAATTGTAGTTGATTTAAAAACCTTACCGGGATTTAAAAGTGTAGAGGGAAATTCCGGATGATGAGGGGTATCAGGAAAATGTTGTGTTTCCAGACAAAATCCGGAACGTTTTGTATAAGGTTTACCGCTATTCCCTACCTCACTACCATCAAGAAAGTTGCCAGTATATAGTTGTACTGCTGGTTCTGTGGTATATACTTCCATATAACGTCCGCTTTCAGGCTCATAGGCACTGGCAGCAAATGACATTTCACCAGATTTCTTATTTAAGATATAATTAAAATCATACCCTGAACCGTGTTTAAGCAAAGGATTATGACCATCAATGCGCTCACCTATAGGATGAGGAGTTGTAAAATCAAGTTCCGTTCCACGTATATCACTGATCTCGCCAGTTGGTATCAGACTGCTATCTTTTACAAGTGTGGATTTATTTGCATTAATGACAAGAATATGACCCAAAATATCGCCGTTACCTTCTCCTCTCAAATTAAAATAGGAATGATTTGTAATATTAATGTGAGTAGGATTATCAGTAGTAACCTCATAATCTATTTTTAATTCATTATCATCTGTCAGAGTATATTTTACACTGACCTTCTGGTTGCCAGGGAACCCACATTCACCATCAGGACTTTCCAACATGAAAGTGGTTACATTATCATTTGTATTATATTCCCATACCCTCCTGTACCAACTGTCAGGTCCTGAATGCAGGCAGGCTTCCTGGTTATTTACAGGTAATCTGAATGTGTCACCTTCAATTACAAATTGAGCATTCGCTATACGATTTGCATATGGACCTACCACGGCTCCATGACTTGCACCGTATTTCTGATAATCCTCAATTGAATTAAATCCCAGTAACACATCCGCAAAATCATCATTCTTGTCAGGCGCATAAACCGAGACGATCTTTGCTCCGTAATTAGTAAGCGTGACTACCATACCATTACTGTTTTTCATAGTCAAAAGAGTAGTTTGCTCTCCATTGATAGTTTTTTCGAAAGATTCTTTTGAGTAGGGCATTTCAATTTCTTTTTTAGTTACTGAAGTACAAGATATAAAAATAGCGATCAACAAAAACAGGCATATTTTTTTCATAGCATTTAATGTTTAACTATTTTGAATGATAAAATTTTTAAATAAAAATTATTCTTACCAGAAAACTCTTTCTTATTAAAAGAAAAGATTATAACTACAACTCTAAAAATACTGTTTTTAGTATTATTTTATGCATAAAAATCAATTGTTAATCATATTGATAATAAACAAACACAACTCAATAAAAATAGAACTGTTTCGATTCCTTTATTAATATCCCCCCGCTTAATTGTTATGAATATTTTCAAATAGACAGATAGATTTTATAACTGGAGAAGACAATTACGAAAGTAATACCCAATAAATTAAATACCCTAAGGCTAATAATTGCCCTTAGGGTATTTTTTTTGCTCCCGTACGGATGATCATTGTCACACTAAGGATAAATATTTATTTCACTTTATCGACTATAGCTTTAAAGGCTTCAGGATGATTCATAGCCAGATCGGCTAAGACTTTCCTGTTAATCTCTATATCATTTTTCTTTAATAATCCCATAAATCGTGAATATGACAACCCTTCAAGGCGGGCAGCAGCATTAATACGCTGAATCCACAAAGCACGGAAAGTCCTTTTCTTGTTTTTCCTGTCACGATAAGCATACTGTAACCCTTTTTCATATGTATTTTTAGCTACAGTCCAAACATTTTTACGTGCCCCGAAATAACCTTTAGTCTTTTTCAATATTTTTTTTCTCCGGGCACGTGATGCTGCATTATTTACACTTCTTGGCATACTTTATTAATTTTTGGCCATTGGCGCTCCGCAAATACAGGGATACTTAAAAGCACAATAACCTGGTTAATAACTAATTCTTACCTGATTTATTTCATGTTTAGTAAAAGTTTCACATTCTTTTTATTTGTTTTATCAATGGTAGTCCAGTAACCCAGATTACGTTTTCTTTTCTTACTTTTCTTTGTAAGAATGTGACTTTTATAAGCATGTTTTCTTTTAATTTTACCCGTTCCGGTAAGCTTAAAACGCTTTTTAGCGCCGGAATTAGTTTTCATTTTTGGCATAATCCTATTTATTAAATGTTATCAAAGAACTATATTTATTCTATATTATTTCTTCTTAGGTGAAATCATCATTGTCATTCTTTTACCTTCCAGTTTTGGCATTTGTTCAACAGTTCCCAAATCCTCAAGGTCAGTTGCAAGCCTGAGAAGGAGTATTTCTCCCTGCTCCTTGAACAAAATCGACCTGCCTTTAAAGAACACATAAGCTTTTACTTTTGCCCCGTCTTTGAGGAATTTTTCAGCATGCCTTTTTTTAAATTCATAATCATGGTCATCTGTTTGGGGGCCAAAACGAATTTCTTTAACAACAATTTTAAAAGCCTTGGCCTTCATTTCCTTTTGTTTCTTTTTTTGCCGGTAAAGAAACTTGGAATAATCTACAATCTTACAAACCGGGGGATCCGCTTTTGGTGAAATCTCCACAAGATCTAATTCCATCTGATCAGCCATTCTCAGTGCATCCTGCAAAGGAAAAATTCCCGGATTATCAACATTGTCCCCCACCACCCTGACCTGGGGTGCAGTTATAAACTTGTTAATTCTGTGTTGAGGTCCGCGATCCCTTTTTCTAAAGGAATACCGTCCTCCACTCTTTTTCTTAATAGCTATATTTAAATCCTCCTATATTAAATTATACAAATGATAAATGATCTTTTATTTCATTACTTAAAAATTCAGCAAAGGAACTGATTTTCATTACTTCCTTATCTCCTCCCCCCTGAGGGCGAACAGAAACAGTTTCCGCCTCGGCCTCCTTCTCTCCTACTATCAGCATATAAGGTATCCGCTTCAACTCATTATCACGTATCTTTCTACCAATCTTCTCATTACGATCGTCAACGATGGTGCGAATATCGGAATTATTTAGAACTTTTGAAACTTTTTCGGCATAATCATTATACTTTTCACTAATTGGTAAAACAACAACCTGCTCAGGAGCAAGCCACAAAGGAAATTTGCCCGCAGTATGTTCAATGAGCACAGCAACAAATCTTTCCATAGATCCGAAAGGAGCCCTGTGAATCATCACCGGCTGGTGTTTATTATCATCAGCACCGATATACTCAAGATTAAAACGTTCAGGGAGATTATAGTCAACCTGTATGGTTCCCAACTGCCAGCTTCGTCCCAATGCATCTTTTATCATAAAATCAAGTTTGGGACCATAAAAGGCCGCTTCCCCTCTTTTTGTAATTGTCTTCAACCCCTTTTCTTCGCAAGCCTCAATAATTGCTCTTTCAGACTTTTCCCAATTTTCAACCTTACCTATGTATTTACCGGGATCATCCGGATCACGAAGAGAAATCTGAGCTGTATAATCATTAAAATTGAGCGCTTTAAAAATAATAAAAATAATATCGATAACCTTTTTGAATTCATCCTTCAACTGATCCGGCCGACAAAAAATATGAGCATCGTCCTGCGTAAAACCGCGGGCACGCGTTAATCCGTGAAGTTCACCGCTCTGTTCATACCTATATACAGTGCCAAATTCAGCCATCCTAACAGGCAAATCTTTATAAGAATGGGGCTTCGACATGTATATTTCACAGTGGTGGGGACAATTCATTGGTTTAAGCATATATTCTTCGCCTTCCTCAGGTGTTGTAATTGTCCGGAAAGAATCTTTTCCATACTTCTCATAATGACCGGAAGTTTTGTATAATCTCACATCTCCTATATGAGGTGTGATGACCTGTTCGTAGCCGTATTTTTCCTGTACTTTTGTCAGGAAATCTTCTAACTGCTTCCTCAATCGGGCGCCTTTGGGCAACCATAAAGGTAATCCTTGTCCTACAGCTTCGGAGAAGGTAAATAACTCCATCTCTTTTCCAATCTTACGGTGGTCACGTTTTTTTGCCTCCTCCAACATAATAAGATATTCATCCAACATCTTCTTTTTAGGGAAGGTGATACCGTAAACACGTGTCAACATTTTGTTGTTTTCGTCTCCACGCCAGTATGCACCCGCAACAGAAGTGAGTTTTATAGCTTTAATATAACCAGTATCCGGCAAATGGGGACCGCGGCAAAGGTCAACAAAATTGCCCTGTTCATAAAAACTAATAGTTCCATCCTCCAATTCACCGATCAATTCCAGTTTCAATACGTCATCCTTTTCAGAAAAAAATTTAAGCGCATCTTTTTTACTGATCTCTTTACGCACTATATCATTTTTCTGTCTGGCCAGCTCCAACATTTTATCCTCAATCTTCAATAAATCTTTTTCTGTTAGTTGCTGTTCATCAGGAAGGTCTACATCATAATAAAATCCATTTTCAATTGCAGGCCCTATCCCGAATTTTGTTCCCGGATAAAAAAATTCTATAGCTTCTGCCATCAAATGTGCAGATGAATGCCAGAATGCTTTTCTGCCTTCAAAATCATCCCACGTATGCAACCTAATTGCAGAATCAGAGGTTATTTTCCTTGTCAGATCCCAAACTTCTCCGTTCACGGAAACCGATAAGACCTCTTTGGCTAAACGGTTAGAAAGTGAACGGGCAATCTCCAGTCCGTCAACCGGCCCTGGAAATTCTTTCACACTATTGTCAGACAGAGTTATTTTTATCATATCATATGCACTTTTTAAGATTTGCAAAGATAATGATTCATTCGAAAATTCCATATTCCGATATTTAACTATAGATCAAATTGAATTATTTATAATATTCACTTTTCCTCTTAAACAACAATTCTTACTTTTGTGTTCAAATTATAAATGGCTATGGCCTGAAAAGGCGCTTTACGCCATTTTTACATAAATTTTTAAAATACTGATTTTAAATTATATACAAAAGATATAAAGATTATATAAATAAAAATTTTAGTTTTTATAATGAACTCATAAGTTAAATAAGTATATTATTTTTTTTTGAATTATTTTTTTTCAGACAATAATAAAATTATAACTCTATGAAAAAATTAGCATTACTGCTATCTGTTACTGTCTTGGGAATTACCCTTTATGCACAGTCGGAATACCAGATAACACTTGATGATATATTCACCAAAGGGACTTTCCGTGCGGAATCTACGGTCAGTCTTCGATCGATGAAAGACGGTATTCACTATACGACGATGGAAAATGACACAAAAATATTAAAAAACAGTTATGAAACAGGTGAACAAGTGGCTGTGCTCTTCGATATAACAAAAATTGAAGATACGGCTGTTTCCTCTTTTTCAAACTATAAATTAAGTGACGATGAAACCAAAATATTGCTTACTACAGATATAAAACCCATCTACCGCCGTTCATTCACAGCAAATTATTATATATGGAACTCGGTAACCGAAGAGTTTAGTCCTTTATCGGAAAACGGGGCACAACAGTTGGCCACCTTTTCTCCTGATGGTAATTATGTAGCTTTCGTGCGCGACAACAATCTCTTTATTAAAAATCTTAAATTTGGCAGTGAAAGCCAGATAACATGGGACGGGGAAAAAAATAAGGTTATAAACGGTGCCCCCGACTGGGTTTATGAAGAAGAATTTGGATTTAACAAAGCATTCTGGTGGTCGCCCGACAGCAAATTCGTGGCCTATATCCGGTTTGACGAATCTGAAGTACAAGACTACACTTTAAGAATGTATGCAGGAGAGAATCCCGTTTTGGAGGAGAACAAACTCTATCCCTCAATAGAAACATTCAAATACCCTAAAGCCGGTGAAAAAAATTCCACTGTTTCAGTTAAAACATATGAGCTTTATTCAAAAGTTACTATTGATGTGAATATTGGTGAAGACAATAATATTTATGTACCCAGGTTAAAATGGACTCCCGATGCGGAAGACCTAATTATCATGCGTATGAACCGGAGACAAAATCAGGTGAATATTCTTTATGCAAATCCCTTTACCGGCGATTCAAGGCCAATACTTACTGAAAAAAACGACCGGTATATTGCTGAGAATTTTCTTGATGGATTTAATTATCTCGAGGATGGCCGGTTTATAATAAAAAGTGAGAGAGACGGATGGTCGCATCTTTATCTTTACGACAGACTGGGATTTGAACAGGCTCAGATTACCAAAGGGCAGTTTGATGTTACCGATTTTTATGGTTACGATCCCGAAAAAGAACTCTTCTACTATCAAGCCGTTGGTGAATCACCGCTCTTCAGGAAGGTTTGCTTTACCAGCATAGACAAAAAAGAACAAGGTCAGCTATCCACTCTAAAAGGTGATAACAAAGCTAATTTCAGCAGTGATTTTAGTTACTATGTAAACTATTACAGCAGCGGGAATTCTCCCTATATGATAACACTCCATGAAACAAAAAAGAACAAAATGATAAGGGTTTTGCAGGATAATACTATACTTAAAAACAAACTGACAAATCACAATATTCCACTAAAAGAATTTTTCAAATTCACTACCTCAAACGGAATCGAATTATATGGCTATATGATCAAACCGTCAAATTTTACCGAATCAAATAAATACCCTGTCCTGATCAGTCAGTACAGCGGTCCTAACTCACAAAAGGTAAAGGAATCCTGGAGTGGAATAAGCTGGGAACATTACCTTGCCCAACAAGGATTTTTGGTCGTTGCCATAGATCCACGGGGAACCGCCGCACGTGGAGAAGAGTTCAGAAAGGTAACATATCTCCAACTAGGCAAATATGAATCAGATGATTTGGTCGAAACAGCAAAGTATCTGGGGACACTTCCTTATGTAGATAAAGGCAATATAGGTATTTTCGGTTGGAGCTACGGTGGTTTCATGACTTGTCTGTCAATGGAAAAAGGAGGTACTCTGTTTAAAGCGGGAATTGCAGTAGCACCGGTTACCGATTGGCGGTTTTATGATACAATATATACTGAACGTTATATGCAGAAACCTAATGAAAATCCCGAAGGATACCGTGAAAATGCCCCGCTATATCGTGCCGGGGACATTGAAGGGCGACTGCTTATTATTCATGGCTCCGCTGATGACAATGTGCATGCACAAAATACTTATGAATTTACTGAAAAACTTGTACAGTCAGGGATACAGTTCAATATGGCCATATACACTAATCGTGATCACCGAATAAGGGGAGGTAATACCACTATACATCTTTATACAAAAATGACAAATTTTCTTAAAGACAATTTAAAGTAAACCTCTGCGGGACAACAGGCTAAGATATATATCCGGTTATCTTTCACAGGCCATTCTTTTAAGCATATTCCTGACTTCCATAAAATTTTCCACTTTATAACCTGCCCCTGTCTGCGACATGCCGACTTTAATAGTGTATGCATCCTCAGGAAGTTCTGCAAATAAAATTTCATCAGTCCAGTCATCGCCTATCGCAACAATTTTATCTGCCGGGAATAAACTTAATAAATACATTGCTGCACGTCCTTTATCAACTCCCCTGTTTTTAATCTCGATAACCTTATTCCCTTCAAGGATTTCAAGATCAAGATTAGCAACAAGACTAGTCAGTTCGTCCTTTAACTCAATTGCCCTGTTTAATCCAAGCTCAGGATCAGATTTACGGTAGTGCCAGACAAGACTGTAATTCTTTTCTTCGATAAAAGAACCGGGAGTACGGTCAACATAAAATTCCAGCGACGAACGTATGCTATCCTTCCATTTAGAATCAAGTGGCTCGATCATATGCCATTTATCTCCAACGGGCTTATACCATACACCATGCTCAACGACCAGTGTATAAGGACTATTTCCAAACCATTCCTGAAAAGTATTCTTATCACGTCCACTTATAAGTACAACATGATTTTTGGGATTTTCAGCAAGTCCATCCAGCAATTCATATAAATCTTTATCGGGAGTGGCATGATCAGGATTATCTTCAAAACCTTTAAGTGTTCCATCATAATCTAAAAAGAAAATACACTTATCTCCACTACAAACGTCTTTTATTATCTTATTCTGTGTTTCAGCAGTCAACTTCATTCCCAAATATTTCTGTTCGTTCTTGCGGACTTTTTCCAGACTGTTTAAAAATTCAACGCCCCATTTCTCAATATTGTACCTTTTCAATCTTTTCTGCAGAAAGGTATTGCGCTCGATTTGTTCTTCCAAAGGCATCTCAATCGCTGTCTTGATAGCAGCAGCAATTTGCTCTTTATCAATAGGATTAATGATCAGTGCCTCACTCATCTCCTTTGAAGCACCTGCCATTTCACTCAATATCAGGACACCGCGACCGTCGGTTTTGGAAGCGATGAACTCTTTGGCTACGAGGTTCATACCATCACGAATAGGAGTAATAAGAGCTATCTCACAATAATTATAAAGATCAACCAGATTTTCGAAAGGCATTGAACGGTAAAAATACCAAATAGGTGTACGGTTAATCGAAGAAAATTTTCCATTAATCCTGCCTACAATTTCATCCACCTCACTTTTCATTTGCTGATACTGCTCCACACCAATTCTCGAAGGTACTGCCAAAAGTACAAGAGTTACTTTTTCTCTGTACTCAGGATAATTTTCCAGAAAATATTCATAAGCTTCAAGCCTGTTGATAAGCCCTTTTGTATAATCAAGACGGTCAATTGAAAGAATAAATTTCGTTTCAGGATATAATAAATAGTAACGCTCCAGTTCTTTCCTGATCTCCGATTTATCCCGGACGGAACGTGTTTGGGAAGCAAGTGCCGCATTATGAAATTTGTCATAATCTATCCCCATAGGAAAATTATCCACTTTTACTATCCTTTTGGGAAGCTGTATCTCATTAATACTGATATCATAGCCAAGCAATCGTCGCACAGAGCTCATAAAGTGCCTCTCATAATCGAAAGTGTGAAAACCAAGAAGATCAGCCCCTAGCATTCCATTAATAATTTCATTACGCCACGGAAGAATACGGAAAAGCTCATAAGAGGGAAATGGTATATGAAGAAAAAATCCCACTGTGATCTTGGGAAAACGTTCTTTAATCATCTGCGGCAATAAAAGCAGATGATAATCATGTACCCATATTTTATCCACACCCTTTATATTATCAGCAATGACATCAGCGAATTTTCTGTTTACCTGCTTATAAGCCTCCCACTGCTCTTCTTCATATTCAACAAACTGATTAAAATAATGGAACAGAGGCCAAATAGTTTTATTACTAAATCCTTCATAATATAACTCAACTTCCTTCTGTGAAAGATTCACGTCAACGCATTCCTCTCTTTTCAAGGCATCGTCAACAATTTTTAGCTGTTTTAAAGTAAGTTGATCTTTATCAACTCCCGACCAACCGATCCAAAGACTGTTAAAAAAACGGCTTACAGATTTCATACCTGTAGCAAGTCCGCCCACACTGGGCTTAACATCAATATCATCATCTAGTATATCTATTTTAACAGGAAGTCTGTTTGATACAATTAAAAATCGATTCATAGCTTTATATCTTTTTTTGTGTAATAATAATTATACGGAAAATATATTAAATCTCAAAATTAAGACTGATCTGAAAAGTCAAAAAACAAGAATATCTCACAAACATTCAATAAATAAAAGATATAAATGATTATATATGAATCTTTTATATTATTATAAAAATCACTTTTATTTAAACCTGAAAATCTGAAATTAAAATCTATTACAGTTCTATATTGCCAGCCAATATTGGAAATGCTCATTATTTCTTATCTTTATCCTCACAAAAAAATATATTTCTATGTCAAAAATCAGCCGTAAAGAGGCATTGAGCTATCATGAAAATAACAGGCCGGGGAAAATTGAAGTAATACCAACCAAACCTCATTATACCCAGCATGATTTATCACTGGCATATACTCCCGGTGTAGCCCAGCCCTGTCTTGAGATAAAAAAGGACATTAATAATGTTTACAGATACACGGCTAAAGGGAACCTCGTAGCAGTAATATCCAATTGTACGGCAGTACTCGGACTCGGTGATATTGGGCAGGAAGCCGGCAAGCCTGTCATGGAAGGAAAGGGATTGCTATTTAAAATCTTTTCCGACATTGATGTATTCGACATTGAAGTCAATGAAAAAAATCCCGAAAAATTTATAAAAATTGTTAAAGCTGTTGCTCCCGGTTTTGGTGGAATAAATCTTGAGGATATAAAAGCCCCCGAGTGCTTTCAAATTGAGACCGCACTAAAAAAAGAGCTTGACATTCCTGTCTTTCATGACGACCAGCATGGAACAGCTATAATATCGGCAGCCGGATTGCTGAATGCCCTTGATATTAACGGCAAATCGATTGAAAAGGTAAAAGTGGTGATAAGTGGGGCTGGTGCCGCAGCTGTTTCATGCGCACGTTTATATATAAGTCTTGGCGTTAGACCGGAAAATATAATAATGTGCGACAGCAAAGGAGTTCTTAATCGATCACGCAACGGACTTAATGATATTAAAAAACAATTTATAACGAAACAGAATGTCAGCACACTTGAGGAAGCCATTAAAGGTTCGGATATATTCCTTGGACTTTCCACAGGTGGTATTGTATCGAAAAAAATGATACAGTCTATGAACAAAGACCCCATAGTTTTTGCACTTGCAAATCCAGATCCCGAAATATCCTATGAAGATGCTATTGCAGCCCGTAATGATGTAATAATGGCCACCGGAAGAAGTGATTACCCCAACCAGATAAACAACGTACTGGGATTCCCCTTTATCTTCCGGGGTGCTCTCGATGTCCGCGCAACCGATATTAACGAGGAAATGAAAATAGCGGCAGCAAAAGCTTTGGCCAATCTGGCCAAAGAGTATGTTCCCGAAATAGTTGCCCGTGCTTATAATACAAAAAATATTGTGTTCGGCAAGGATTATCTTATTCCCAAACCTTTTGATCCCAGGCTCATTACAACTGTTTCAAGCGCTGTAGCCATGGCAGCCATGGAAACAGGAGTTGCCCAAAAACCTGTTAAAGACTGGGCAGCTTATAAAGATGAACTGGCAAACCGTCTTGACCGGAGCAATAAAAATTATTAAAGAAATAAAAAAATGAACATAGATAAATATCCGTCACGGCTACTGGAAAAAGCGGTAAACGAATTTTCCAAACTACCAGGTATCGGCAGAAAAAGTGCACTGAGAATGGTACTGCATTTACTGCGTCAGGATAAACAGGAAGTTTTGACATTTGCACAAAGCCTGGTCAATCTGAAAAACGAGGTAAAAAAATGCAAAATATGTCATAATATATCAGACCGTGAAATCTGCCAGATATGTGCCAATCCGGATAGAAACAGATCAATAATATGCGTAGTAGAAAATATTCGTGACGTTATGCTTTTTGAAAATACAAACCAATATAATGGATTGTATCATGTATTGGGAGGTGTAATTTCGCCGGTCGACGGCATCGCCCCTGATGACCTGGAAATAGACTCGCTTATAGAACGGGCAGGAAATAAAGAAATAAATGAAATAATCCTTGCCCTGCCAACCACCATGGAAGGCGATACAACAAATTTTTATATTTACAGAAAACTAAAAGAAAAACCGGTGAAGGTTACTACCCTTTCCCGGGGCATTGCCGTAGGTGATGATCTTGAATATGCCGATGAGATCACCCTCGGACGCTCGCTCATTAACAGGGTGCTTTATGAAAATTCAATGGGAAAATAATTTTAAACTTTTTTACATTTTAGGGTACAAACATAATACAGCCAACAGAATATATAAGATTTATAATTTCGAGGGAATAATTCGGTGACATTAATAAAAACTTATTATAGCCACATGTTGGTAATAATCACGACTTAAGCGTCCTGTTAATATTTATATTTGATTTTTAAATATATTCTTTGCAGATAAATGAAACTTTCAGTAATTATTGTAAACTATAACGTCAAACATTTTTTGGAGCAATGCCTGCACTCAGTAATTAAAGCTTCAAAAAATATGGATGTTGAAATTTTCGTTGTTGACAATAATTCGGTAGACGGATCAACGCAATTGATACGTGAGAAATTTCCACAAATAAATCTTATAGAAAACAAAAAAAATCTGGGTTTCTCAAAAGCCAACAACCAGGCAATAAAAAAAGCAAAAGGTAAATATATTCTGCTTCTTAATCCCGACACTATGGTTGAAGAGGATACTTTCTCAAAAGTGACGGGATTTATGGAGGATCATCCCGATGCCGGTGCACTAGGGGTAAAAATGATAGATGGGAAAGGAAATTTCCTTCCGGAATCAAAGCGCGGATTGCCAACTCCATGGGTAGCTTTCAGCAAGATGTTCGGACTTTCAGAATTATTTCCAAAATCCCGCAGGTTTGGCAGATACCATCTTTCATATCTTGATGAAAACAAAATCCATGAAGTGGATGTGCTTGCAGGAGCTTTTATGCTCATCAGAAAAGAAATTTTTGAAAAAACCGGACTGCTGGATGAAAATTTTTTTATGTATGGAGAGGATATCGATCTCTCATACAGAATAAAACAAGAAGGATACAAAAATTATTATTTCCCGGGAACAACAATTATTCATTACAAAGGAGAAAGCACTAAAAAGGGTTCGATCAACTATGTAAAATTTTTTTATAAAGCGATGATAATTTTTGCCCGGAAACACTTTTCAGGTGGTAAAGTAAGCGCTTTCTCACTATTCATAAACATGGCTGTCTGGTTCCATGCCTTTCTGGCAGTACTCAGGCGCGTCAGCAATTATATTTTTCTCCCCCTGATTGACGGACTGATTATATATGGAGGATTTCTTTTCCTTTTTCCTTTATGGGAAAATATAAGGTATGAACCGGATTATTATGCCCCTGAATTGTTAAATGTGGTTATACCGGCTTACATTCTCATCTGGCTTGCAACTATATTTTTTTCCGGCGGCTATAAAAAACCGGTAAATCTCAAAAATGTTGCCAGGGGTATTTTGTATGGATCCATATCTGTACTTATCGTTTATTCACTGATAGATGAAAAATACAGATTCTCGCGTGCTCTCATTCTTCTCGGTACCGTATGGGCAGCCTTCTCTCTGATCCTATACAGACTGATCTTTCACCAGATGAAATGCAAAATTTTCGGTCTCTCACTTGAAAAGACAAAAAAAATTACTATCGCCGGCAATCCGGAAGAGGCTAACCGGGTTAAAAAATTACTCCTGCAAACCCAAATAGACTCGGAATTTGCAGGATTCATTGCTACTGATGATTCATACACCATGCAACATTACATCGGCACTGTAAATCAATTGAGGGAAATTGTAAAAATTAACCATATTGATGAGATCATTTTTTGTGCAGGCAGCATCAGTTCTGCAAATATAATAAAGGCTATGCTCGACCTGACCAATCTTGATATAGATTTTAAAATAGCTCCCCCGGAAAGCATAAGTATAATTGGGAGTAATTCCATTCATACTGCAGGCGATTTATATATAGTGCGTATAAATGCTATCTCCAGTCCTTCAAACCGCCGTAAAAAAAGAGTATTCGATATTTTTTCATCTTTGGCATTTCTTTTTATGAGCCCTGTATTAATTTGGTTTTTTAATGAAAAAATAAATTTTTTAAAAAACATATTTAAAGTTTTGTCCGGCAAGGAAAGCTGGGTAGGCTATGCAAATGGAAACTCAGAAGTTCAGGAATTGCCATCAGTAAAGCAGGGTGTGCTTAGCCCTGCAGATATGTTTGCCGAAAAAAATTTCAACCCTGATAAAAAACATGAACTAAATATCTTATATGCCAAAAATTACAGCATTATTGACGATGCGGAAATAATGATAAAAAGTTTTAAAAAACTGGACAGAAAAAATATATCTTAAATGTATGAGCAACATGATAAATTCCGGGAAAATAATACTCCGGCCACTGGAACCTGAAGATCTTGATTTACTCTATGTTTGGGAAAACAATACTGAAATATGGGAGTTGAGCAATACACGCACACCATTTTCAAAATATGTACTGAAAGAATATTTAAAAAATTCGGTGAAGGATATCTATGAAGTGAAACAGTTACGCCTGATCATTGAAAATGAATTACATAGAGCTGTAGGTGCGGTAGACCTCTTTGATTTTGAGCCCTATCATCTTCGCGCAGGTGTAGGGATACTTATAAACAGCATAAGGGATCGTGGTATGGGTTATGCTGCTGACGCTTTGGAAGCTTTAAGCGAATATGCACAGAATACCTTGGGCATGAAACAAATATATGCCAATATTGCAGAAGATAATAAAAACAGTATCTCTCTGTTTAAAAAATCGGGGTTCATAAGGACGGGTATTAAAAAATGCTGGATTAAAACGACTACCGGATGGAAAGATGAACTACTATTCCAGAAAATACTGGCTTAATACTCAGGTACTTCATTGAGAAATTTATATGTCATTGTTTGGTAATCAATTTCACAAACAAAATGTTGTATTCCGTTTGAAACAATAATAATCTTTACTTTTAGTGCCATATTATAACGTACCACCTGATCGAATGTTCCCTGGTTTATTTTAGTATCTGGAGATTTAAATTCAGCTATCAGTAAGGGCTCTCCGTTTCCCCTGTATACAAGCAGATCAAAACGAAAAACCTTACGGTTCAACAAAATTTGCTTTTCAACTGCCATCCGGGACTCCGGGTATCTCTTTTCCCGTATCAAATAGTTAATAAAATTTTGCCTTACCCACTCCTCAGAAGTGAGCGGGACAAACTTTTTTCTGACGGTATCAAAGATATTTATTTTACCATCTACTTCTTTGATCCTGAAATTATATAACGGCAAATTCAATTTTTGCATCTCCATGTCTATTTATTTTGTTATACTTACCACCAAATATTAGCAGTCAAGCCGGGAAAAATGTACTTTTGTATTGCTCTGTTTATATGAACAAAATAAACTATTCTTGTGCAATTTTCTAATAATGCAGACAAAAAATAATTAATATGGAATTTGAAACCATTCTTCAAAACCTCAAAAAAAAGATATACCATCCTGTTTATCTCTTGCAGGGAGATGAACCTTATTTTATAGACAGGATATCTGATTATATTGAAAAAAACATATTAACTGAAGAGGAGAAAAATTTTAATCTGACTGTTTTTTATGGTAAAGATTCCGATCCCGTGACAATTGCCGAAAGTGCCCTGCGTTTTCCCATGATGGCCGAACGGCAGGTGATAATTGTTAAAGAAGCACAAAGCCTTAAACAAATTGAGGACCTTGAAAAATATACAAAAAAACCTGCACCATCGACTTTGCTTGTGATAAATTACAAATATAAAAAATTAGATGCCCGTACAAAGCTGGTAAAAAGTATTTCCAGTAACGGTGTTATCCTTACCACAAAAAAAATTTACGACAATAAATTACCTGCATGGATTGAAAATTATCTTTCCAAAAAAAATTATTCTATAACACCCCAGGCGGCCCAGATCATCACTGCCCATCTGGGTAATGATCTAAGTAAGGTGGTCAATGAACTGGAGAAGCTTATTATTGCTATAGGAAATACAAAAAAAATAACACCAGAACATATTGAAAAAAATATAGGCTTCAGCAAAAATTATAATATTATTGAACTACAAAATGCATTGGGTGAAAGAAACATTTACAGGGCTAATCAGATAATTAATTATTTCGGGGCCAATCCTGTGATGCATCCGATACAAAAAACAATTGCAGGACTGTTTTTTTATTTCTCCAGACTTTTCTCTTATCATTTTATGACAGATAAATCTGAAAAAGGATTCGGGAAAAAATATAATCTGCACCCTTTTATTGCCGGTATATATATTAAAGCAGCAAAGAAATATTCTCCTTCCAAGTTATACCAGATTATGGGCATTCTAAGGGAATATGATATGAAAAGCAAAGGATTGGGCTCATCCGGTAGTGTTGAAACAGTTGAATTACAAAAAGAAATGATCTATAAAATTTTACACTGATGATTACATGGTTAATAATAGGTATGACCGCAATAATGTCGTTTATGGCATTTCAAAATGATAACCTCATGGAAAAAATGCAGTTTAATGCTGCACTGATTATTCATAAAAAAGAATATTACAGATTGATCTCGCATGCTTTTATCCATGTTGGATGGGCTCACCTGCTTGTAAATATGCTCGTTCTTTTTTTCTTCGGCAGGGCAGTAGAAGATTATTTTTCTTATTTCTTCGGGAACAAGGCTGTTTTATATTTTATTATTTTGTATTTGGGTGGAATACTAATTTCAAATTTATGGGGACTGATCAAAAATCAAAACAACTATTACTACAATGCTGTCGGCGCCTCGGGAGCCGTTTCAGCAGTCCTGTTTTCCTTTATATTTCTTAATCCCCTTGAAATGCTTTATCTCTTTGCCATAATTCCCATACCTGGTATATTATTTGGAATAGGATATCTTTTTTATTCCTATCAAATGGGAAAACAGAAATCTGATAATATAGCTCATGATGCACATTTCCTGGGAGCAATTTTTGGTTTTGTCTATCCAATCATATTAAAGCCGGGACTTTTCGAACACTTTATAGATCAGTTATTTTCGTTTCTTTAGTCATATGATAAGCATAAATTATTTTTTAACCTTATGGCCTTCATTATTTTAAACGGGAAAATAATAAAAAAGGAAGAATCAGGATTAAAGCTTCCGGCAATGGAATATACATTCCTGCTTTCACAAAAAATATGGTTTGGATTCGGGGGGATACCCCTGTTTTTTGAAAATATGAAATTATTATTACAACAACTGGATTCTTTAAACATGCCTGTTCCTGATGAATTCAATAATATTAGGGAATTAATGAGGTTGACGAAAAGGATGCTCAATAAAAATAAATTTTATCGCTCAGGATATATTTATTTTCAATTTTTCCTGAAAAAAAATAAAATAAATACTCTTATTACCAGCAAATCTTTTACCGAATTCGATTTTCCTTTTAATGAAAAAGGCCTGCTCACCTGTTTTTCAGATCAGATAAAATATAGCCATAATAAATTCAACAATTATTCTTTTTATAATAAGATACTGTGGGATGTAGCACTGGGCCAGCTTCATGGCACTGACTGCAAAAATACAATTATTCTGAACGAGAAGGAGATGGTTTGCGAATGCCCTTATGCAAATATTTTTATGCTTAATAATAAAAAAATAATTACCCCATCTCTCTCGTCCGGATGCTATGAAGACATATTACGACAAATTGTCATTGATGCAGCAAAAAAAACAGGAATTGATGCCATTGAACAGGAAAATATTAAAAAAATGGATCTCATGGAAATGGATGAAATCTTTATAGTCGGTGAACAAACAGGGATGAACTGGATTTTGGGGATCGATAATAAAAGATTTCTACATTATAATTCTGCAGAAATATATAAAGAAATCAATGAATACCTTAAACAAAAAGTGAACTAATTCATTGTGGGATTTTCCGGGAAATTCTCCCACATTGTATAGCGACGTCCGACCTTTTTTACAAATTCTGCCCACGATGTCTCCTGTAGGTCACGCATTACAGTTTCCTCATCTACATCGTTTACTAGCCACGAATCTTCTTTAATTTCTCTTTCCAACTGACCGGAATCCCATCCGGAATAACCAACAAAAAAACGTATATCAGCAGAATTTATAAGGCCGGCGGTAATTTGCTGTTTGAGTATATCAAAATCACCTCCCCAATATAAATTTCCCAGCACCGGAATACTACCGGGTAATTTTTTACCCAATTTATGAATAAAATATACAGAATCTGTTGCCACAGGCCCTCCCAGATAAACATCTCCTTCAAATTCCGGAAAGCCCGGCAATATATCATGAATACCAAGGTCAACCTTTTTATTAAGAATAAAACCCACTGCTCCTTTACCGCTGTAAGCAACCAAAAGTATTACCGAACGGTTAAAAAAGTTGCCTGGCAGAAATGGCTCAGCAATAAGTATACGCCCTTTTTGTGGCGAAATATTGTTGGTCTTGATCTTAAATATGTCTAAATTATCTTTCATAACCATAAAGCAATATAAGAAATTTCATTAATTCCTCAAACAACTGCTTAATACATTACAAAAATTATGCGAAAATTTTTTCAGAGGAAGGAGGTATATTATTCTTCGTCAGATATAATAAATACATCTTCATCAGGTTTTGACATGAAATATTGCTCCCTTGCAAATCTTTCTAGTTGCTCTCTCCCTGCATTAAGATCTTTAAGTTTTTTCCGGTCAATAGCGATTCGTTCAATATAATATTCCCTTTGTGCTTTTAACTCACTTAATCGTTCTTTATTTTTCTGATGCCCCATAAAACTGTGCTCGTCAAAAAAAATAATCCATGCCATAAATAAAAAGGTGGCAATCACATATTTATTGACAAATATTTTATACCATTTGTGCTTTTTGGAATTATTACTTCCCATACCTATCTTATTTGATTCAAAAATAATACAAAATATACAAGGGAAAAAGGTTTTAACATTATTCTTTTGTGCTTGTTATTAACATTCAGGCGTTTAAAATAGTTTATCCATAAAGTCCCTAACTGATACTACTGTATAAGGAGTCCTTGTATGAGTTCAGTATAAAAACTAAAACTTTTATTGATTAATACCTTATGTTATTTTATAACTGTCTAAATATAAGTTTAATAAATTTTATAAATTTGTCTAAATAGGGCGCGAAGCGCCTTTTTAGACCGGCCTCTTTATATTTTTAAAATATTTTTTATTACATTATTACCGATTATAGTTATTTTTAACTCCTTGAGTAAAAATTTATACAATATTATTTCCGAAAAGTTGTGGACCGAAAGTTCAGAAACTGATAAAAAAAGGCTTTTTGAAATGCTGATAGTCGTGGTATTGGTGCTTCTTGCGACCACTCTCAACTTGCTTTTCGGCCTTTTGGGCAGTTCTGCCAATGATTGTTTACTATGCGATATCGGGATGATAGCGGTTGCTATTCTGGCTTTGACTTGTCTTCTGAACAGCAAGACCGACTGTGTTCTTAATACTTTTTATACAGTACCAGTCTTTATTTATGCCTATTATATTTCAGATTTTTCTCAACATACTCCCCTTGCTGAAACAATTTATTACTCAACATGGTGGTTACTGGCAGGAGCATTTTTTCTCATGTACTTTGCTACATCCGATTCAAAAATTATCTTCTATTTTATTATTGCATTTTTTACCCTGGTAGCTCATTTACAAAAAGCAAACAGTTTATTTGATTCATTTTTATCTGCCGATTCTATTTTTACACATCCTATAGTTGCTTTTCTGCTATTATTTACAGGTACCTTCATTCTGAGAAATAAATACAGGAAATCGGCTGAAATATTTTCTGATCAATTAAGATCATTACACCAAAGTGTTTCGAAAGTATTTAGGAATTCAGAATTCCCTGTTGCGGAAATTAAAGCTGAACATGACACAGAAGGCAATGTAATAAAATTAATAATTGAAAAAGTTAACAATGCTTTTGAGTCGGAGTTTAAAATCAACCTGTATGAAGTGAAAAACCAGGAAGCCAATTTCATTTTTGAACTAATATTCAAAGATCATTTTGATTTAAATAAGATTCTGCTTTTTAGTAACCAAAGTACAAAGGAAATTAATTTAAGGAAATTGGAAAGATGGTATAAATTCCATATACTAAATCCAAATTACAATACTTACTTTGTTATTTTGGAAGACATTACAAAATCAAAGAAAAAAATATCTGAACTTGAAACAGCTAAAAAACGCTATAAAGTCTTACTGGAAGCCATTCCTGACATGTTTTTTGTTATCGGCAAAGATGGCATATATGAGGATTTCGTAATTAAGGAGAGTGACCTTTTCAAGTTAGAAGATGTCAATATTGTTGGTAACAGCATTTATGACGTCGGATTCCCCCGAAATATGGCCGAAAAGATACATCAATGCATTAATAGCTGCATCAAAAATAACTCTCTTGAAACAATAGAATATTCATTAAAAACACATCACGGCACCTATCTTTTTGAGATGCGTCTGGCAAAATTAAATACCAGGTCGGTAATTTCAGTAGCCAGGGACATTACACGCCGTAAAAATGCAGAGTTTAATTTGGAAAGAGCTAAAAAGAAGGCCGAAGAAAGCGACAGGCTTAAGTCTGTTTTCCTGACCAACCTGTCTCACGAAATCCGAACCCCACTTAATATCATTACTAACTTTACACGAATGCTCACAGAAGGGAATCTGGGTAAATCGGAAAAAACAGAGCTTTCCGATGCTATTTCACAAAACGGAACTCAACTCCTGAATATGATCAATAATACAATCCACCTCTCAAAGATTGAAACTGATTCAGTGGACATATCATTCAACTTCTGTGAAATTAATCCGTTAATGCGTGATATCTACAATCAATACAAACCACTAATTCCGGACAGGAGACAGGTGAAAATAAACCTTAATCTTGACGTCCCTAATTCATCTTTCGGTTTTATTACCGATGCTCGAATGTTAAAAGAATCATTACAAATATTGGTTGATAATGCCGTAAAATACACTTTAAAAGGCGAAATTAATGTGGGATATGAAATGCTCCGTAACGAAGAGGTTAAATTTATAATCTCCGATACGGGTATAGGAATCCCCAAAGAGGAATTACAAAATATTTTCAGTCGCTTCTACAGGGTAAAAAACGAAATTAACGACACAACCTCTGGATCCGGAATAGGTTTACCTATCGCCCAGCACTATGTGAACCTGCTTGGTGGTGAACTCAGTCTGTCGACAGAACCTGATAAAGGAACAACTATACAATTTTCCCTGCCATTCAAAGAAGGTCGTGGTTATCTCCGGGTAGTAAGTTAATACTTTGCATCATAAAAATTCCATTACTCTTTATAGTAAAGTATACACCAAAAAGATTTTAGGTTTAACATTTATTATTTAGCTTTGAATCTTACTAAGTTTGATAAATTGATTAGATGAAACGAGTCATGTACTATCGTTCACACAGGAGAAACATTATAAATGACGAGTTCCATCTCATACCATTAAAATAAACAATTATAATGAGATGAAACGGCTACATTGATACAGATATAAAGATATAAGTGTTTACATCAACGATTAATTCAATTTATCACAAACTGCATTAAGACAAATGAAACATATTAAATCATTATTCATTTAATGACTCTCGATGGATATATTGTAGTGGCAGTAATTTTCTTAACGATTATTGTTCTTGCTAGAGAAATTATGCGTCCGGGACTCGTATTTTTTTCTGCTGCTGCAATACTTACAGTCACCGGTACTATATCAAACCATGAAATGCTTTCCGGCTTTTCCAATAAAGGAATGATAACTGTAGGCATGCTGTTTTTGGTAAGCGAAGGTATCAGAAAATCCGGAGTACTCAGCCGTGTAGCTCAAACCTACCTTCCACGTAAAAGAGGAAGAATGGCCTTTCTTATACCACGCATCATGTTGCCGGTATCAGTCCTTTCCGCTTTTTTAAATAATACCCCTGTCGTTATTATCTTTGCACCGATAATAAAAAATTGGACTGAAAAACTTAACCTCTCGGCTAAAAAATTTTTAATACCATTATCCTACGCTACTATTTTAGGCGGAATGTGTACGCTGATAGGCACTTCCACCAACCTTGTTGTTCATGGTTTGATTCTTGAAAACGGATATAAGGGTTTTAGCATGTTCGAGCTAGGTAAAGTCGGGATCTTCATTGCAATTACCGGAACAATATACATGATGATCCTGGGAAATAAGTTGCTTCCGGGAAAGAAGGTTATTTTTAATACTAAAAACACAATTGATTATAAAGACTACAATTACAATGTTATTATTCCCGCAAATAGCAATTATATCGGGCATCAAATTAAAAACGGGCGACTGAAGGAGCTGAAAAATCTGATTGTTAAATGTATCGAGCGCAAGGGAGAAGCCATTGACACCCAAAAAGGAACCTTCAAGCTAATGCCAGGAGATAAACTTTTGCTTGCAGGGAAATCGGACAGACTGAACTTTATACTTTCAAATGATAACCTACACTTAAGCGGTATTGAACTGATACAAAATGTGCCTAAGGGTCAACTCAAACAATATGAAGCGGTTATTTCTCCACGATTCCCCGGCTTAAAAAAAACAATAACTGAATTTAATTTCTTCGAACATTATGAAGCTGTGGTTTTGGCTATCCACCGTAACGGTGAACGTATAACTTCAAATATCAACAAGCTTAAACTGAAAGCAGGGGACAACCTTGTTCTGTTAACAACTGATAAATTCATACAAAACTGGGGAGAATCCAAAATTTTTTATTTAACCTCATATATACGTGATTACCACACCACAGGAAGTTTCTGGAAAAAATGGCTCGCCTTTATCATACTGTTACTGATGATCACCGGCGGCACTTTAGGACAATATTTACAATCGCCTTCGGGGGTTACACTTGATATGTTTTTCTTTGCGTCTCTTGCTGCAATATTTCTGATCTGGATAAAAATCATGCCGCATCAACAATACACTAAAGCGATAAGTTGGGATGTGCTTATTACAATTGCATCCGCATTTGCTATAAGTAAAGCTATGCAGAACTCAGGAGCTGCCGAATCGCTCGCACGCACAACGATCAATTTTGCAAGAGCCTTTGGTCCTATCGGGGTACTGGCAGCCCTTTATATTTTAACCACTATTTTCACGGAAATAATAACCAACAACGCAGCAGCGGCACTTATTTTTCCTATTGCACTGGCTGCTGCCCAACAAATGGGCATAGATCCGAAACCATTTTTTGTTGCTATTGCTATTGCTGCTTCTGCCAGTTTTGCAACACCTATAGGTTATCAAACAAATTTAATAGTACAGGGAATCGGGAATTATAAATTCACTAATTATCTCAAAATCGGCCTGCCCCTGAATTTACTGGCATTTATCCTTTCCATACTTTTGATTCCATTATTCTGGAATTTCTAATTAATAATATTATTCTTTAACTCCGACAGTAAATAAAAAGGAGTTGCAATAAAAAGCTTATCTTTGCCTTTATCCAGATATTTTAAAAATTCTTGGAACAGATCAATGAAGAAATATAGTTTAACAAATTTAAAGGAACTTGAGGCAGAATCCATTCACATTATACGTGAAGTTGCAGCCGAATTTGAAAATCCTGTAATGCTATATTCTATTGGCAAAGATTCATCAGTGATGGTTCGTCTGGCCGAAAAAGCTTTTTATCCAGGCAAAGTGCCTTTTCCGCTTATGCATATCGATTCTAAATGGAAATTCCGTGAAATGATAGAATTCCGGGATAACTACGCTAAAGAAAAAGGATGGGACCTTATCGTACATTACAATAAAAAAGGATATGAAAGCGGAATCGGTCCTTTCACCCATGGGAGTAAAGTGCATACAGACGTTATGAAAACTGAAGCTCTGCTGGAAGGACTAAATAAATATAAGTTTGATGCAGCCTTTGGAGGTGCACGGCGCGACGAAGAAAAATCACGTGCCAAGGAACGTATTTTTTCATTCCGCGATAAGTTCCATCAGTGGAACCCCAAAAATCAGCGGCCGGAATTATGGGATATTTATAACACATGGGTTCATAAAGGGGAATCGATAAGAATTTTTCCACTGAGTAACTGGACTGAACTTGATATATGGCAGTATATCCGGCTTGAAAATATACCTATTGTCCCTCTCTATTTTGCAAAAAAGCGTTTCATCGTTGATATAGACGGAAATCTGATCCTTGTAGACGATGACCGTATGCCGAAAAAAATGGCCAAAAAAGCAGAAATGCGGAAAGTACGGTTCCGGACACTTGGATGCTACCCTCTTACCGGAGCGGTGGAATCTGATGCTGACACAATTGAAAAAATAGTGGAGGAAATGATGACCGTTACAAGATCAGAACGAACTACACGCGTAATAGACTTTGACCAGGATGCAAGCATGGAACAAAAAAAGCGGGAAGGATACTTTTAGCTTATCACTATTCGGGAGAAAGCCGTATTTATCCGGTATACCTGCAACAAAATAAAACCATCTCAGAAGCATAAACACCAAAACATGGGAAACACTTATTCTGATATAAAACAATTCCTTGACCAGGACCAGCAAAAGGACCTCCTCCGTTTACTTACTGCAGGATCGGTGGATGATGGGAAATCTACTCTTATAGGCCGACTCATGTTCGATAGTAAAATATTATACGAAGACCAGTTGTTGGCACTTGAACGGGATAGTAAACGTACGGGACATGCAGGGAAAGATATTGATTATGCACTTCTGCTGGACGGGTTGAAAGCTGAGCGGGAGCAGGGTATAACTATAGATGTCGCTTACCGCTATTTTTCCACAGCGAAAAGAAAATTTATTATTGCTGACACACCGGGACATGAACAGTACACGCGAAATATGATAACCGGAGGTTCTACCGCAAACCTTGCAATAATACTCATAGATGCAACAAAAGGAGTTATTACCCAGACCCGTAGGCATACATACCTTGTTTCTCTACTGGGAATAAAACATGTGGTGCTGGCTGTGAATAAAATGGACCTGGTAAATTATGATCAAAAAGTATTTGATAATATCTGTTACGATTATTCGGAGTTCGTGACACAACTTTATATTCCTGACGTGAATTTTATACCTCTTTCAGCACTCAAAGGCGACAACGTTGTGGAGTTATCTCATAACACTCCATGGTACCATGGGAAAAGCATGCTTGAATTCCTTGAAACAATACATGTCAGCAGCGATCGCAACTATGATGATTTTCGTTTCCCTGTTCAGTATGTATTACGACCGCACCCCAATTTCCGGGGTTTCGCGGGAAAAATAGCCTCAGGTATTGTCAAACCCGGTGATACATTAATGACCCTTCCTTCACGTAAAGTATCAAAAGTTAAAAGCATCCCCACATACGATGGAAATTTCGAACAGGCTTTTCCGCCCCAGGCAATCACACTCGAACTAGAAGACGAAATCGATATTTCAAGGGGAGAAATGCTGGTTGATCCTGATAATCTGCCACGCAGTGAGCGCCACTTCGAAGCAATGCTCGTATGGATGGATGAAGAGCCAATGGATAATTCCACCCAATTCTTCCTTAAACATACAACCAATACCACACGTGCGCGTATTGACATTATACGGTATAAAGTAGATGTAAATAACCTTAAAAAAATTCCAATAGAAAAACTCTATCTTAATGAAATAGGACGTGCTGTTATCACAACAGCCAAACCTCTGTTTTTTGATCCTTATATAAAAAATAAGAGTACCGGATCCTTCATTCTTATTGATCCCGTATCTAATAATACTGTTGCAGTAGGAATGATTCTCGACAAGATGAGTGCTGATGAACTTCCCTCCAGAATTACTGAAAAGGAAATAGAAAAGATTGAAAGCGGCATCGGACTTATATCTCAAAACGAATACAGCAAAAGGTACAATCAAAAAGCTGCAACAATATGGATCACAGGACTCCACGGATCGGGGAAAAACCGCTTAGCATTCTCTCTCGAAAAGAGGCTTTTCCAATTGGGTGCTACTGTTGTTCTGCTGGACGGCAGCACTATACGTTCCGGCCTCTCGCGTGAGCTTGACTTCTCTCCTTCCGACCGCACCGAGCACTTGCGCAGGGTAGCACATATCGCTAAAATCCTTAACGACCAGGGCATCATTGTCATTTGTTCATTCATCTCACCGCGTGAAAATATCCGGCAACAGTGCGCACAGATTATAGGAAAGGAAAGATTCCATTTGATACATATGGATGCAAGCCTGGAATACTGTAGAAAAAACAAACCCAAACTCTACAGGGAATCGGGGAAGGGCTATATCCGTCATATGCCCGGCGTGGACGAACCGTGGGAAAAACCTGAAAATGCTGTTATGAACTTAAAACCCGAAAAATCCGATCCTAATACAGAAAAAATTATTGAATATTTAGCTGAGAAAAAAATCTTTCCGGTTGGCTAAGTTCTCTTTTCTGCAAGTAAAGCGGCCGACATTCTTAATCGAAAGCATCTTTTGCAGGGGAAATATATTAAAAGGATACAAAAAAGCAGGCCCGTAAGCCGGGCTGCATATATTTTCCGGTAAATGTAACCATCTTAACAGATATAAAAAAGGCAGGTCTGTAAGCCGGGTTCTGTATCCCCGTAAACGGGAACCTTTATCATTTATCTTGCCCATTCATTGCTGAATGAGTCATGCAGCCTACCCCTCCTGATATCCGTTGTGCTTGCCGGAAACAAAACGGGCCGTTCTGCTGAACCGCAACAGCGGGTTCCATCAGGATATACTTGGCTTTACAACCCGTGAGGTGTACGGCTGATTATGTCACCATAATCACCGGTGGGCTTTTACCCCGCCTTTTCACCCGTTCCCCACACTGATATGGTCGATGCAGGGTGGTTATTTTCTGTTACACTTCTATCCCCTTTCGGAGATCTTCCCGTTAGGAAGCACGGTGCCCTGTGTTGCCCGGACTTTCCTTCCCGGCTTAAGCCGGAACGATAAAGCGACCTGCCTGTGCAAAATTAATCATTTCATTTATTTATTTCAAAACATTGTTGTCCGGGAAAATTATCAACTCTTATTATTTTTATACTCTTAATTAATTAAATATCTTATTTTCAATCGTATTATAATTTGAGCTGAAACCCGCTTAATATAAATTTATATTATACTCCAGAATTAATGCCGGGGCTAAGAATACTGCATCAAACAAAGACTTTAGTCCAAAAAATATTTTTTCTCCGGATAATAATAACTTCAATCTAAATAATTTTCCGGATTAATTTTTTGAATTAATTTTGCAAAAAAAATAATCCTTGTCAAATAAAAATATTAATATCAATGATTATAATTATCCGCTGCCGGTTGAAAAAATTGCTAAGCGTGCACAGGGCGTGCGCGGAACTTCCAATCTGCTCATCTGGCATAAAGGAATAATCAAAAAGGATACTTTCAACAATTTATCAGATTATCTTCCTGAAAATTCGCTTCTCATATTCAATAATACACGAGTTATTCATGCCCGTCTTTTTTTCCAAAAAGAATCCGGAGCAAAAATCGAAATATTTTGTCTTGAACCCGTGCAACCAAATGATTATCAAATAGCTTTCAAAGAAAAGAAAAAAGTTATTTTCAAATGTCTTGTAGGTAATGCTAAGAAATGGAAAAAAGGTGTATTACAAAAAGTAATAGAAATTAATGGCAATCCTACTAAACTATCAGCCCGTCAGGTCGACAGAAAAGATAACATTCATATAATTGAATTCCGCTGGGACAATGATTTTTCGTTTGCCGAAATAATAAGAAAATACGGTGTTATTCCCATCCCTCCTTACCTGAAAAGGGAAACAGAACTATCAGATGAATATGATTATCAAACTGTTTATGCCAAGTGGGAAGGATCAGTTGCCGCACCTACTGCGGGACTCCATTTTACTGAAGAAATTCTGACCGGACTATCACATAAAAATATCGAAACCTCTGAAATAACACTTCATGTGGGAGCAGGTACATTTCAACCTGTGAAATCAGAGACATTAGAAGGTCATATTATGCATACCGAAAAAGTATTTTTCCCCAAAGCGGTAATTGAAAAAATACTTACCGGTAAAAGAAAAATAATTCCTGTAGGAACAACTTCTGTACGTTCGATTGAAAGCCTGTACTGGCTCGGACTAAAAATTCAAAATCATAGTATCCTGCAGAAAGATCTTCATGTCCATCAATGGGAGCCATATGAAAAAAAAGGATCATTAAGTATTAACAATGCCATGGAAAACATTCTGGAGTACATGGAAAGAACCCGACAAAGTGTACTACAGTTTAATACTCAAATCATTATTATTCCGCGTTATAATTTTAAACTTACAGATGGCATGATCACAAATTTTCATCAACCTAAAAGTACTCTTTTATTGTTAATCAGTGCTTTTTTAGGTAATGAATGGAAAAAAGTATACGATTTTGCATTAAAAAACGGTTTTCGGTTTCTAAGTTACGGAGACAGTAATCTTTATATAAATATTTAATATCATGAGAAAACTTTCAAAGTTGGAGCCTCAGCCACTTTTCAACTATTTTGAAGATATATGTCAGGTTCCACGACCTTCACAAAAGGAGGAGAAGATAAGGCAATTTTTGTTGAATTTTGCAGAAAAAAACGGACTCGCCACTAAAACTGATGAAACGGGTAATGTACTTATCTCCAAACCGGCAGTCAGGGGCAGGGAAAATACTCCGACTGTCATTTTGCAGACTCATATGGATATAGTATGTGAAAAGAACAGCGACAAGGTATTCGACTTTGATAAGGACCCAATCGAGCCGGTTATAAACGGCAAATGGATAAGGGCAAACGGAACTACTCTGGGTGCCGACTGCGGAATAGGGATTGCGGCACAAATGGCTGTATTAACATCAAATAAAATAAATCATGGACCGGTAGAATGTCTTATAACTGTTGGTGAAGAAACCGGATTAACCGGTGCTTTCGGACTAAGACCGGAATTTATGAAAGGTACGATATTGCTAAATCTGGATTCCGAAGATGAAGGTGAAATATTCATAGGATGTGCAGGAGGAATTGATACTTTAGCCATATTTAATTATACAATAGAAGAGCTTCCCGATAAATTTATAGCCATACAGCTTTCTGTTTCAGGTCTGAAAGGAGGCCACTCGGGAGATGATATTCATAAGAACCGAGGCAACGCCAATAAAATTCTGAATCGTATTTTATGGAAAACAGCTCAAAAATACCACATGCGCCTGTCCCGTTTTGATGGAGGTAATCTGAGAAATGCTATTGCCCGCGAAGCGAAGGCAACAATAGTAATCCCCGAAAATGAAGAAAAAAACTTTAAATCAAATTTCAGGAAACTTGTATCTGGCTTAAAATTCGAATATGAAAAAAACGAACCATATTTGCAATTAAAAGCTTCAAATATTTCTTTGCCGGATTTTGTTATTGATATTAACACCCAAACAAATCTTATCAACGCACTGTTTGGTTGTCCCCATGGAGTGATCGCCATGAGTACCCGCATGGAAGGAATGGTAGAAACATCAACTAATTTGGCATCAGTTAAATTTGAAGGTAATGCAAAAATAATTATTACCACAAGTCAGAGAAGTGAATTAGAATCCCGTAAATATTATGCAGCAGAAATGGTTAATTCTGTTTTTACACTTGCGGGAGCAGAAGTTATTCATACTGATGGCTATCCGGGATGGACACCAAATCCCGATTCGGCAATACTAAAAACTACCGTTAAGTCATATAAAAAACTATTTAATGTCGAGCCGGTGGTCTGTTCCATACATGCAGGACTTGAATGCGGACTATTTCTTGAGAAATATCCGTATCTTGATATGGTTTCATTCGGACCTACCATATACGGAGCTCATTCACCCGATGAAAGGTTAAATATTAAAAGTACAGAAAAATTCTGGAAGCATCTGGTTGATATTCTTGAAAGTATTAATTAGTGCTTGTCTATGAAGTCGAGAGTCTGGTTTAGAAAATTCACTGACAAGGCTTGTGAAGCCCGGAAAATGTGAGTTTACTATTAAATAAAAAAAATAGAATCCTTTAAAAGACTATTTCAGGCTGGCTTCTTTGGACTAAGATTTTTCGTGATAAACCAAAACAGGTTTGTGGAAATGTGTGAGGACACTCTTTGTTTTACTTGCGCTAAATATCTCCTCAAAAAATCCTCTTTTTTCTTTAAGGATAACGAGAAGATCAGGATCCTTCTCTTTTGAATATTCTTCGATAGCACTTAACATGTCTTTTTTTGACCTGAGACTAAACTCAATATTTTCACTTCCAACTTCTTCCTTTACAAGTTCCATAAATCCCCTCCATTTCAATTTCGCCATGAAATCATGATCCTTTTCATTATGAAGGATTGTAATAGCAGCATCCTCATAATTTTCCATCAATCCTGACAAATGTCGGAGGGACTCTAAATCTTCAGGATGATAGCCTGATGCATAAACAACCTTATTCATAACCGATTGCTTTATATTTTCAGGAATAACGAAAACCGGACAATCAACATGTTCAACAAGATTCGGGTAGCCTAACAGTCCCCCCGAAGCCTCCGAATAACTCTGATGATTACTTACTAAAAGAATAAGATCAGAAATACTTTCAGCCTCATCTTTAACTAATTCAATCCTGTTTAACTCGGAAACATGTATCTCAAATGGAACATCTATAGAATTTTCTTTAATGTATCCGGCAGCAACCTCTCTTATCTTTGATTCTGCTACATCGAACTCTTTCCTTGCATTTTTTTCAACCGGAACTAACTTGGTATCTACCGGTCCCACTGAACCGACCATAAAAGAGTGCCTCATCCACTCGAAATCAAAGACATAAATTATTTTCAAACTCCGCTTTGTTTTATTAGAGAAAGAAAATGAATAAGTAATCAGGTCTTCAATATTTTTATAAGAATCAAGTAATAACAAATTTGTTCCCATAACTTATCACTGTTAAGTTTTATTCTTCTTCATGTTTTTCTGTATGTTTTATCTTTCTCTTAGATTTAATAAACTGCAATAACAGGCGACTGGAAAGGTCAAATGCTGCCTCTTTCATTTTGTCGGTCAGGTTATCAATAAGATCAGCTGTCGAAGTATTTATCTCTTTTTCATACAACTTCTGCTGATAATTCAACTTTTGTTTCATCAGCCTTAATTCCCTAATATTTCTGATTGTTTTGGTCTTCATCTTATCTTTATTTTTCCTCATCAACGAATAATATTTCTGAAAAATTCCTGATTACGGAAGTTGTAATTATTTTTTTCCGTAATAAGACAAAGATCAAACAAATGCCGATGAGGATACCCCCTGAAATGAGCATTCCACTGACATAATTATCATTGTAAGTCTGACCATACCAAATCGCAAAAGCTGCAACACCGAAGCCGGTTACCAAAATAAAAAATAAAAGAACCACCAGATAATTGACCAAATAAGTAATTAACCTGGCGGTCTTTTCCAACAGGGATAACTTTACGAGGTCAATTCTCGCTTCCACATAATTCTTCACAGAACCATTCAATTCTCCCAAATTCTTTACTAATTCGTTACTCATAGTTTTTATAAATAATAAGGTTCATTATAAATATCCCTGAATAGATAAAAATTATTGAAGTCAAAAATTATACTTTACCAGGTTATATAGTCTCATTCAGCAAGTTGCCAAATATCACCCTGAGCCTTAACGGATAATCTTTATAGCCATACCCGATGATGCTGGTAATCGATGATTATATCCTAAACTGCACAACAGGTTATACTTTAGCCTTTTTTGCAGCTGCCTTGTCAGCAACAACATTTGCTTTTTCTTCTACCTTATCCCTGACTTTATCTTCTGCACTTTTTGCTTTTCCGCGTAATTCTTCAACAACTTCATTTACCTGATCCTTGAGTTTGTCAACTTTTTTCTCCAGTTTATCTGTCAGATCCTTGGATGCGCTTTTCACCTTATTAGAAATTTCCTTCCTGGTTTCAGAACCTTTATCCGGTGCGATTAATATTCCGGTTAATGTTCCAGCCGCAGCTCCGGCAATAAATCCTAATAATGCATTTCTTGTTCCTGTCTTCATAATATTAATAATTAATGTTTAACAAATAATTTAATTATATTATGCATACTGAAAAAAACATTCCAAATGTTCTGTCTCCAATGATATAATGCTGAAAAACATTAAATATCAGAAGGTTAATTTTTCCAAAAAGGAAAAAGCAAAAAACATCATGTGGAAAAAAATCTACATAGTGTGGAACTCAGCTCTACACTATGACCCTGTTATGAGAAATTCGACATAATCTTCAGGTATAGGTTTTACCAGAAAAGCGGTTATGACTCTATGTTGCATAACTCTATTACGTAACCCGCTATTATTTTGGGAAGTACAAAATATTATCTCCGGATTATTCATGTAGTTTTTATATTCCGAAATTTTTTCAAGGGACGAATCCAGTTGTCTGCCAATAATTTTTTCGTCAAGTATTATATAATGCAACTTCTTATTCTTTTCAATTATTTGCTTTTCAACAAAATGCAGAGCATTCCAAAAATCATTAAAAGGAAAAAAATAATTTTCAAGATTCTTATTATTTAAATCCCTCTTCAGCCGATCCAAAAAATCACCGTCAGCATCTATAAAAAGTACTTTTTTCTTATTGTTCTTCATTATTATCTTTTGCTGTTTGTGATTACTTAATATTCAAATCAATTATTATTCCAAACCCGGATTTATCAATTTTTTTAAAAAAAGATTATATATTTAAGATCAAATCTCTATTTTGTATTGCCTGATTTTATTATAAAGGGTTTTCCTATCTATGTTAAGAATACGGGCAGCCTTTGATTTATTATATCCTGCATCCTCTATTGCTTTAATTATCATCTCCTTTTCAGTATCGCCGAGAACATCTTGAAGAATATTTCCCTTACCCTGATATTCATTGATATCGTTGCCGGAATTCTTTTTTTCATTGCCATAGCTGATTTCAAATGGCAGATCCTCAACACTTACAGTATCTCCTTTTGCCAGCAATACTGCCCTCTTAATCACATTTTTCATTTCCCTGATATTGCCGGGCCACGGGTATTCAGCTAAAACTTTCATCGTTTCGTCTGAGAATCCTTTTATGTTCTGGTTTAATTCCTTATTAGCTCTCTCTCTAAAGTATTCGGCAAAAACTGGAATATCATTTGTCCGATTACGTAAAGCAGGTAAAATAATTTTAAATTCATTTATGCGATGGAATAAATCTTCTCTAAATGAATTATTATCTACCAGTTCTGCAAGATCTTCATTACTTGCTGCAATTATCCTGACATCCACTTTCTGTAGTTTATTTTCTCCTATCCTGACTATAATTTTTTCCTGCAGAACCCTTAATAGCTGAACCTGAACACCATAGCTCAAATTCCCAATTTCATCGAGAAATAATGTCCCCCCGTTTGCCTGCTGAAAAACCCCTGTTTTATTAGCAACAGCGCCGGTAAAAGAACCCTTAACATGACCAAAGAGTTCACTGCCGGCCAAATCTTTAGGGATTGCTCCGCAATCAACTGCCACAAAGGACTTTTTGCTTCTTCTGCTATGCTCATGTATATACCTGGCTATATATTCCTTACCTGTACCGGTCTCACCCTCTATCAGCACCGAAATATCTGTAGGGGCTACCTTACTGGCATATCTTACTGCCTCATTGAAAACACGGCTATTACCAACAATAAAATCATCGGATATTTGCCATTGCTTTTCTTTGATATTTTTTTCAGTGAATTTTTTTGCCAGACTAAGAATTTCCTCCGGCTGTAAAGGTTTAGCTATATAATCTTTAGCACCCTGTTTAATTGAGTTTACAGCTACACGAACATCAGCATAGGCTGTCATGATCACAACCGGTACAACGGTATCCATCCTTTTAATTTCCTGAAGTATACTCATCCCATCCTTATCAGGGAGCCTGAAATCACAGAAAACCAAATCGAATGGATATTTTTTTAACATCTTAAGACCTGCCATGCCCGAATAAGCAACATCAGCCTGATAACCTTTGTTGACAAGTTGCTTTTGAATAGCCTTGCAAATAAATGTATCGTCATCAATAATGAGTATTCTTGCCATTAAAATAATTGATTTTGAACAAAAATAATTAAAACATATAATGGAATCAAAGCTATTTGTCCCGAATTTTATGTTGCTGTGCCATATCAATAACTTTGTTTATTTCCCCGGATATCTCTCTCGTCAACGCCCCCATACCATTATAATTTTTATCACGAAGTCCCATATTTTCTAATCTTACAAGACCTGTTACCAAGGTGTTTAATTTAAAATAACGAAAAGATGGAATTGCTTTATGAGCTTTTTTTGCTATCTCTTCCCAATTACCCTCTTCTTCCAAACGGCAAAAACATTCTGAAGTTTCTTTGGCATTATCAGTAAAGGTATCAATCATTTTGTTAAAGAAAGCAATATCATTACCGGCAGTTTTCAATAACATCGAGGTGTCAAATAATTGCGACTGTTCATTGTTTTCATCATCACTGCTTTGACTCTTATCCTGATTTTGTGGTTTATAATTCATATTGAGTAAATGGCATATCTTATTATAAAGCATATCCTCACTAAATGGCTTAAGAACAAAATCATCAAAACCGCTTTTAATATAGTTTTTTATATCACTGTCCATAACATTAGCCGTAACAGCCAATATCGGGGTATCCTGATTGGGATTTTCTTTTTGTCTTCTGATCTTTCTGATAACTTCCGTACCTGACATCTCCGGCATCTGAATGTCCAGCAAGGCGATATCAAACTTTTTGTTTTTTAGCAAATTAAGGGCTTCCTGACCGTCATAGGCCAATTCATATTCAGTTTTCCATTCGTTTAAAATTGATTCACCCAGCAGAATATTATTTTCATCATCGTCAGCAAACAAGATCCGCTTGCCCTTTAATAAATTATATTCAATCTTATATTCCTTACGAGGAAGATGTTCTTTTCTGTTCTGAACTTTTTCGAAAGGAATGACCACTGAAAATTTTGAACCCTTATTTGACTCACTTTCAACATGCAATCTGCCGTTCATTAAATTAACAAGTTTCCTGACTATGGTAAGTCCCAATCCTATACCATTACGATTATTCTCATTTTTCGGACTGCTCTGGACAAATTCCTGAAAAATTATATCAAGATTATCCTTTGAAATACCAATACCGGTATCCTCTACATCAAACCTCAAAAAAACTTTCTTTTTTGTTTCTCTTTCACAGCGAACACTTAATGATACTTTCCCTTCAGCAGTATATTTAATGGCATTGCTTATTAAATTAATTAAAATCTGTTTTATCCGGAAAGGGTCTCCGATAATAATTTCAGGCACACGGTCGCACATATCCGTAATAAACTTTAATTTTTTTTCATCAGCTCTGAATGACAATGATTCATGAATGTTATGTATAAGTTCTTTTGTATTGAATGGCACTTTTTCAATATATACTTTTCCCAGTCCCAGCTTAAACAGAAGCAAAATTTCATTGACAACGGAAAGTAAATGTTCACCGGACTGATTTATAAGCTTATTGAATTTTTTCTGCTTAGGAGTCATCTCCGTTTTACTTAGCAATCCGGTAAAACCAATTATGGCATTTAAAGGTGTTCTTATTTCATGGCTCATATTTGCCATGAACGCCGACTTAGCTTTATCAGATGCTTCTGCATCTTTTTTTGCTTTTATCAAATTTCTTTCCACCTCTTTTTCCTTAGAAACATCCTGAGAAATAAGTGCTCCCCCTACCACTTCTTTGTTAATACCATACACAGGAGATGAGCTAACAGAATATATATGCTCCTTTATCCGGACTTCACCTTCTGACACTTTACCATCAAGTGCATTCTTGTAAAACGGATATAGTCTCTTCCTGGTTTTTTCGTCGAATACCTCAAACAATGTCTTCCCTGTAAAATCGGCATTAGTAAGGTTCAATTTTTTCTTTTCCCTGCCACCGGCAAGAACATGTGTAAAATTATTATCAAAAAGATAAACGTCAATGCCTGGCAGGTTCTCCAGTAATATCTTCTGATAATCCCATAATTCGGCAGGACTTTGATGATAGAAATCCATTCCGGCTGCTATCATTTCCCGACCACTGTCAAAACTCAACTTCTCAAGTCTGAAACGAACCGGCAACAAGAGTCCGTTAGTGGAAATAATTTTGGAATCGAATATTTGTGGGGTATAAGACTTTAAAAGCATTTTAGTCCTTTCACTGAAATATTTAAAATCATCTTTTGTAAAAAAAGAACTTACCAATGGAACCTGACCGTTTTTATCTGCAGTACCGAAAATATTCCCTGGAGAGCCTATTATACGAACCACACGATAATTTTTGTCAAAATAAAATACAGCATCTTGTCTTATTTCTCCGTTATATGTGTCGTACTCATCACTATAGTTGTCCAGATGAGAAGTTTTTATTGTATGACTTAGCAACTCCAGCGATTTATCTAATTCACTCAGTTTATCTATATCAATATCACTATTTCTCAAATCTGATATTAATTTGCTTATTTGATCGAGATGAATATCTAAACTTTCACTCATATGATTAATAATGTTTACTATGATAATAATTTATATTACCACATGTTTTAATCCTCCATGTACTGCTTATTTGCAAAAAACAGGCAAAATCGATCTTAATATGAGTAGGCCCTGATGACATGGATTTTCAAGTTACATTAAATATCTCTAAAATTAAAAATAATGATTTAAAATTACTTGTGTTTTAACTCCGGAAGGTATAAATTGCCACCTATTTATAACAAATGATAAATCATTACGGCATATTATTACTGCCGGAATTAACTATAATACACATTTTAAATTGATTTACAAAAATGAACAACGAAAATCTGACTTTTTATCCGGCAACTCTTATCCTGTTAATTGCAGTATTTATTTTTTCTCAAATAAGTTGCAACCATAATCCGAAAAAACAGGAAAACAGCAAAATACAACAAGAAGCTATTGAAGACGGATGGAAGTATCTTTTCGACGGTGAGAGTTTGGAAGGATGGCAAATTACAAATTTTGGCACCGAGGGACCGGTAAATATATCGGGAAACAACATTATTCTCGGAATGGGAGATGGCTGTACCGGCATAACATGGACAGGGAATTTTCCTAAAATGGATTATGAAGTATCTTTGGAGGCCAAAAAGATCTCCGGCAACGACTTTTTCTGTGGAATGACTTTCCCTGTTTCAAATACTTACTGCTCATTTATTGTAGGCGGCTGGGGAGGTCCTGTTGTGGGATTAAGCACCATTGACGGACACGATGCATCGGAAAACGAAACACGTACACTGAAAAAATTTGAACATGACAAATGGTACAAAATTCGACTTAAAGTAAGCGGACAAAAAATAGAGGCATGGATAGATGATGAAAAAATAGTAGACTTCAACACTGAAGGTCATGAAATCGATATACGTCCGGAAGTCAGCCTTTCAAAGCCATTTGGAATATGTTCATGGATTACAACAGCAGCACTGAAAAAAATACAATTGAGAGAGTTAGATGAATAAGTTAATCACCGTGCCATTTTCATATTTAATAACATATTTATTTTTTCCCTTATTTAAAATCAGTCATTTACAATTATTAAAAAAACATTAATTAACAAAATTTAATAAATTTTTAATTTTGTTTTACATTGCATCTTATTTTGTGTTATATTAGCAATGTTTTAATTCAATGTAAAATGAATGTTATTTAAAACACTACCTTTTCTCTGTTAAACCAATATTTTTCAGGTCTAACTAAACTAAACTATGAACAACCGGGTTATCGCCACCAATGATAACCCGTTTTTTATTCACTTTTGGAATATATACTTTGGATATTCAAAATCAATCTTAAATATTTGGGTTACATTAACGCAATTGACATTTATTAACACATTTTGATTTGCATTTCTGAATACATACCGTAATTTCAGCCACTATAAGTAGCATTAAAATTTTTTACCGATATTTGTCGCGCGTTAAATGTTTTGGTATTTATGAAGGATAAATTTTATTGAATATTAATTAATCAGTAAAAATGAATCACATAAAGAAAATTCTGGTAGCCAATCGTGGAGAAATAGCTATTCGTATTATGCGTACCTGCAGAGAGATGAACATTCATACGGTAGCAGTTTTTTCCGAAGCTGACCGCACTTCCTTACATGTAAGATATGCAGAGGAAGCTTATTGTATTGGAAAAGCGCCTTCTTCAGTAAGTTATTTAAATATTGAAAAAATTATTGAGGTGGCAAAAATATCCAAAGCCGATGCTATTCATCCGGGTTATGGTTTCCTATCTGAAAATGCCCGGTTCGCAGAAAGATGCATTGAAGAAGGAATTATTTTCATCGGCCCCTCACCATTGGTAATTAGCCAAATGGGGGATAAAATCAAGGCCCGGGAAGTAATGTCGGAAGCAGGAATACCTGTTGTGCCTGGCACACGAGGAAGCCTTAATTCCCTTAAAGATGCTATGGTTTCTGCAAAGGAAATAGGTCTCCCTGTGATCATCAAAGCCTCGGCAGGTGGAGGCGGCAAAGGTATGAGGCTGATAAATAATGCGTCAGAGATTAATAAAGGATTAATGGGTTCGCGTTCGGAAGCAAGATCTGCATTTGGCAATGATTCAGTATATATAGAAAAATATATAGTCTCCCCTCATCACATTGAATTTCAAATACTTGGAGACCAATATGGTAATATCATTCATATGTTTGAGCGTGAATGTTCCATTCAAAGACGGCATCAAAAAATGATTGAGGAAACACCATCTCCTCTTATGACATCTGAATTAAGAGACGAAATGGGTAAAGCCGCGATAAAGGCAGCGAAAGCCGTAAATTATACAGGAGCCGGTACCATTGAATTTTTGGTTGACGGAAACCTCAATTATTACTTTCTTGAAATGAATACACGGCTTCAGGTGGAACATCCAATAACAGAAAGGGTTACGGGTATCGACATGGTAAAACAGCAAATTAAAATTGCTGAGGGACAGCCTTTGGAATTTTCCCGTGGAGACCTAAGTCAGAACGGCCATGCCATTGAATGCCGGATTTATGCGGAAGACCCTGACAATCAATTTATGCCCAGTCCTGGTAAAATCCATAAAATATCGGAGCCTCTGGGATTAGGTGTACGAACCGATGGTTATGTTTATGAAGGGTATGATATACCCATACATTATGACCCTTTAATCTCCAAACTTATAGTCTGGGGAGATACGAGGGGAGAAGCTATAAGAAGAATGCGCCGGGCCTTATATGAATACAAAATTACAGGGGTTAAAACTTCAATAAAATTCATGGAACGGATAATGAATAATCAAAATTTCATTGAAGGAAAATATGATACGCACTTCATTGAAAATAATCAGAAACAGCTATTAGAAAATAATTCCCATAAAGACTGTGAAGATATGGTTATCATAGCAGCTTATATCGATTACCTCAATAAGATCAGCAGGGCGCAATACAACAATAAAGCATTTGTTCCGGCAGAGAACCGCTGGAAAAAATTACCTTATTTGAATAATTTCTGAAAAACTCATGACTTTTGAAATAAAGATAAACGACCGTACAGCCTGGGTTAACCTGCTCGGTCAGAATGGTAATCTTCTTAAAGTAGAAGTAGACGGCAAAATATACCAGGTAGATTTGCTTCATACTTCCGACGGAACCTTTTCAATACTGGAAGGAGGACATTCGTATAATATCGAATTGGTTCCCGGCAAACAACCTAAAAAATATACAGCGCATACACTATATAATTCTTACGACCTCACCATAATAGATGCAGAAGCCCGTTATCTTATAAACCGTAAATCAAACGGCACCGGAAAAAATTCAAAAACCATCTCATCTCCCATGCCGGGTAAAGTAGTTAAAATACTTGTAAAAAAAGGTGATATAATTAAAGCAGGAGATACTGCAATTATTATTTCCGCCATGAAAATGGAAAGTGAATACAAGGCACCTTCAGACGGAATTGTTAAAAAAGTAAATGTTGCCGAGGGTGATACAGTACAGAGTGATCAGGTACTTCTGGAACTTGAATAAACAGAATTTCTTATGGATGATTTACAAAACAAATATGACCAACTCAGGGAACTGAATCGTCAAGCTGAGTTGGGCGGAGGAGAGGAACGCATAAAAAAACAACATGACTCGGGAAAACAAACAGCACGTGAAAGAATTGATCAACTGCTTGACTCGGGGACATTTGTCGAAATAGACAAACTCGTCACTCACCAAAAATACGATTTTGGAATGCAGGAAAAAAAAATATTGGGTGACGGCGTGATTTCCGGTTATGGAAAAATAAATGACCGGCTGGTGTATGTATTTGCTCAGGATTTTACAGTTTTCGGAGGCTCACTAAGCAGGTCAAATGCCGATAAAATAGTTAAATTACAAAATCTTGCCCTCAAAATGGGTGCGCCTATAATCGGACTAAATGACTCTGGGGGAGCTCGCATACAGGAAGGAGTGGAAAGTTTAGCAGGTTTTGCGGATATATTTTATAATAATGTAATGTCATCAGGAGTAATACCCCAAATATCAGCAATACTAGGTCCATGCGCAGGAGGAGCTGTCTACTCCCCTGCCCTTACCGATTTTATTTTTATGGTCAATGAAAAAAGCCATATGTTTGTAACGGGTCCCGATGTAATTAAAACAGTAACTCACGAAGAAGTCACAAAAGAAGAACTGGGGGGAGCCCATACACACAATACAAAGAGCGGAGTAGCACATTTTTCAGGCGACAGCGAAGAACAGGTATTGATGATGATCAGGGAACTAATCAGTTTTATCCCATCGAATAATCTCGAAGACCCTCCTGTAAAATCAACCATAGATACGTCTGACCGTGAAGAGGAGGAGCTTCAGACTCTGGTTCCACCCGACCCAAATAAACCGTATGACATGCACACAATAATCCAGGATGTTATTGATAATAAACATTTTCTGGAGGTTCAGTCCGAATATGCACAAAATATAATTACCGGATTTGCCCGTTTCGCGGGACATTCGGTGGGAATAGTAGCAAATCAGCCAGCTCATCTGGCTGGTGTTCTGGATATTAACTGCTCTGTTAAAGCTGCACGTTTTGTTCGTTTCTGCGATGCCTTTAATCTCCCTTTAGTAACATTCGTCGATGTTCCGGGATTTCTGCCGGGCATAAACCAAGAATTCGGGGGAATAATAAAACAAGGAGCAAAGCTGCTTTATGCATTCTCCGAAGCTACAGTACCAAAAATTACTATTATAACACGCAAAGCTTACGGCGGTGCTTATGATGTTATGTCGAGTAAACACATTGGGGCTGACGTAAACTTTACTTTTCCTACTGCCGAGATTGCAGTGATGGGACCCGAAGGAGCTATAAACATACTTTACCGCAATAAATTAAATGAAAAGGAAAAAATTGCAGCTTTGGAAGAATACCGTAATAAATTTGCTAATCCTTATAAAGCAGCTTCATTAGGGTACATAGATGAAGTAATTCAGCCTAAAGATACACGTAAAAAAATTATTGGTGCACTCGAAATGACACGTAATAAACGAAAATCAAATCCCCCAAGAAAACACGGAAATATTCCATTGTGATTTATGATCGACAATTTATTTGATTAATACTATTTTATTTATATTTTTGCGCTTCCAAAATTTAAAAATGTATAATAAATAAATTTAATGTCTATGTTTAATCAGTATGAAACCGTTTTCATTTGTACTCCCGTTTTATCTGAGCCACAGATAAAGGAAACGGTAAAAAAATTCAAGAACCTGATTGCCGGAAATAAAGGCGAAATGGTTCATGAAGAGGATTGGGGAATGAAAAAACTGGCTTACCCAATCCAGAATAAATCTACCGGTTTTTATTATTTATTTGAATTTAAAGCCGACCCTGAATTCATTAATAAGTTTTCCATAGAGCTCCGCCGTGACGAAAGGATTATTAGATTCCTGACTGTCAGGTTGGATAAATACGCAATTGAGTATAGTGAGAAAAGAAGAAGACTCCAAAAAGAAAAATCAAATAAAGAACAATAAAATATGGCACAAAATACAAGTGAAATAAGATATCTTACTCCTCCTTCAGTAGAAATTAAAAAGAAAAAATATTGCCGTTTCAAAAAAAATGGTATTAAATACGTGGATTATAAAGATCCGGAATTCCTGAAAAAATTTCTTAACGAACAAGGTAAATTATTACCTCGCCGCATTACAGGGACCTCTCTCAAATACCAGCGCAAGGTGAGTAGAGCTGTTAAAAGGGCCCGCCAGCTTGCATTGTTACCTTATGTAGCTGATATGTTAAAATAATTAATCACGGAAAGCAATCCTGATTAAAAGGTTCATTTCACAAAATTACCGGACTGATTCCCGGAATTTTAAACTATATTAAAAACAAAAGAATCAATATAAATGGAAATTATTTTATTAGAAGACGTTAAGCGGCTGGGCAGCAAAGATGATATAATAACTGTCAAAGACGGCTTTGCACGCAATTATCTTATTCCGCAAAAAAAAGCCATTGCCGCCAGTGATTCCGCAAAAAAAATGCTTGAAGAAAATATTAACCAGCGCGCTCATAAAGAATCGCTCCTAAGGGAGGAAGCGCAGGCTATTGCCGAAAAACTTAGCAATAAAAAGGTAAAAATCGGTGCTAAAGTAAGCTCTTCCGGTAAGATATTCGGTTCAGTTAATACCATACAGGTTGCCGGAGCCATTAATAAAAAAGGATTTCAAATTGACAGAAAACAAATCACTTTACCTGAAGATACTATTAAAGAAGTTGGTACTTACAAAGCAAAAATCAAACTGTTCAAAGATGTTGTCGTAGAGCTTGATTTCGATGTTGTAGGTGAATAGCAGGAAAAAAAAGATGGAATCCTATAAAAACAGGATTCCATCTTTTTTAAACTAAAATTGAGTCTACTCTGAAAAATATATTTTATCATCAAATTTCAAAAAAATAACTGAATGGAAATTTAAAATATTAATATTCAGATATTTAAATTTTTTATTTATATAACATTTTTGAGATATTTTTGTTTTTAGACTTTTCGAAGCAAGCTCAAAATTTAAAAATTATCATAGTGACTTTGCCTCTTCTGGAGTTTAAGGTCTTTCAGCATTGATGATTTCGCGTTAATAGTAAAACTGTAACTTTTCATATAACCAAACGGCACAAAATTAAATGACATCTGCCAACAATGGAGATCACGATTAACATTTATAGTTGTAAATGAAAATTCTCCTGCCATTATGTCAAAATTAGTATTTGCACTTATTCTCCATTTATCGGTAAGATTTAGATTTCCTCTCAATCCGACTGTCTGAGAAAATCTGCCTTTTACGCCCGGTCTGGGTGGTCCGCTGTAATTAAAACTATAATCTATACCAAAATCCCATGGAATATTAAAGTCGGCATAATTTGCATAGTCACCTGGCAATATATTTTCCTCCTCAATCAATCTTTTATTTTCTTCAGCCTCTTTTTCTCCCTTCTTTGATTGAAAATTCAAACCAAAGGATAAATTAGCGCGAGTGAGACGTCCTAGTTTCGCCAATCCTCTCTTTTCATTCCAAACATATTTATGGATCCTGGTTCCGTTTTCATTGACCATAT
The DNA here is from genome assembly GCA_964611525.1 of uncultured Prolixibacteraceae bacterium. Classification (GTDB taxonomy): domain Bacteria; phylum Bacteroidota; class Bacteroidia; order Bacteroidales; family Prolixibacteraceae; genus JAAYJR01. Next base: position 8,887 of record CAZTAL010000067.1, on the reverse strand, counting down.
AAGGATCCAATACTCCCCCCATGTTAATGCTTACCCCTGCTACTGTAGTTCTTGCCCTTATACTGACAGGAGCGAGGTTTAAAGAATCGGTAATAAGATTATATGATGTACCGAAACTCAGATTATCTATTAACTTAACCTTTTTGTAATTCTGCTCTTCATCTGTCATGGTAGTATCTTTAGTATCCAAAACTTTCATCTCCACATTATTATTCACCGAAAATGAAACTGCTCCGGATGCCCCCCTCCCCGGGGACCCTCCATAAATACCACCTGTATTCACATCAAAATATTCTATCCGGCCGGTAGTATCTACCTGAACCGGTTGCCAATAGCCAAAACGCTTAGCCCCAAAATCCGGACGGTAGCTCAAACTCAGAGAGGGAGATATCTTATGCCGGATACCTTTTATTTTTGAATTTGGATTAAGGGGTAAGAACATACCATATATATTTGTAGAAGTACTAAAACTGTAAGAATAATCATAGACCCTGTTGAAACCGGTGATCGTATCGACCTTAACATGACTCGGCCTGCCATATTCATCATAAAACAGTTTATCTTCATGGTATGAACGATCATATTTTTTAAAATACCACTTTTCATTGTAACTGAAACCCGGACTTACATTAATATATTTAAAAAGATTAAAATTGGGAAGAGAAATAGGGATATTATGCTTAATACCATTTTTCCAGTCACGTGCAAATGACTTATGCAATATTTCTGACTCATGCGCGGTGATTGAGTTTCTCAGGTTCCCTGTATAATTGACCCCAAACTTTTCATACCACTTGAGAGGTCCGCTCCTGTTTTTACTCCGGAATGGATAAAATTTAGCCATGCTGAATGTCATCTCAGGCAATGATAGTGTCATTGAAGAGTCAGTTGAATTCTGTGAATGCCGGAGGTTTGTAGATAAATTAAAAGGAGTGTTTTCAAATTTTTTCGTATATGATATACTTGATGACTTTTGGGTACGCAAATAATTACTTGCCGAATAAGAATTTTGTTTGTCATATCCGCTTGTAGAAAAGTTAACACTTGCTGAAAATGTCTGATTCGGATTGGCTTTTGAATCCTGACTATGACTCCATGTAACCGCAAACTGTGGTGACTTGGTATATGTATCAAGACCTCTTTCCCCATAAATATTAACTGCATACCGAAAATCGAAGCCACCGCTGAATTTGTATCTTTTCCGGTAATTTGTATGTAATTTACCTGCCCATGAACCTTTAGAATATATATCGCCCCTGACTGCCAGATCAAAATACTCACTGGCAGCCCAGTAGTATCCTCCGTCACGTAGAAAAAAACCGCGGTTGTTTTCCTCTCCATATGAAGGCACTATTATACCAGAAGAATATGTAGGTGCATTAGGAAAATATCCAAATGGAATGATAGCAAAATATATAGGTAAATCTTCCAGCACCATATATGCCGGTCCGGTAATTATTTTATTATTTGAAATGACCTTTGCTTTAGTAAGATGCAAATAAAAATGAGGAGGATCTGCATCGCAGGTTGTATATTTTCCCTGTTTTAAAATGAAGGCATCTTCTGAAATTTTTTTTGTTCTCTTGCTGTGAACAAAGCCCTCCCCCTGTTGGGTAACAACATCGGTAATTATACCCTTTTCGGTCTCAAAATTATAACGTAAGGTATTCGATTCAAATTCCTCGTTACCATCTTTAAAAATTGGCTTTTGTATTAAAGTATTTGTAGTGTCCTTAATACCTTCAGCATATACTTCCTTCGATTCCAAGTCAAGTTCTATAAAGTATGCTGTTAATTCTATCTGTTGATAGGTAACTTTTGCATTGTTATATAAAAATACCTTTTGACCGTCAAAGGAGACTATAATAGAATCCTCAGCATTATAATCAATGGGGGCTTCTATTACGGGAGCTTTTAATGAATCTGAAATAACAGTATCTTTGACTTGAACAGATTCCGGCAATAAAGTATCTATTACAGCAGCATTACCGCCAAGTGAATCATTCAAAGGTTTATTTATACTCTGAACAGCATTTTCATTTACCTGACAAAGAACAAACAAAGGAAATGAAATTAAAAAATATGTAATATATAATTTATACACAATGTTTTCTGAATAAAACATATTATCAGCCCACTCATCGTGCAAAAATAAAAATAAGGGTTGTACATAAGCCTTAATAGATGCAAAATAATATTAATATTTATATTTTTTATTTGGAAAAACGAAGAAGTATGAGAAAATCAATCATTTTCCTGATTGATTTATCTAATTTTCCTTAATTTTAACCTAAATATATTAGGTTTGAATTATATTAAGAATCTTAAATATGCAACTAATAAAATTTTCTAAATACGCAAAACTGGGAATTTTAATGGTTTTTTCCATATCCGTTCTTATATGGGGACTAAATTATCTTAAAGGCAACGATATATTCATCAAAAGCAAGATATACCATGTAATTTATGAGCGTATTGACGGGCTATCGGAGTCAAATGAAATTGTGCTAAACGGTTATAAGATAGGTCAGGTAAAAGAAATAAAATTTTTATCTGATAACAGCATGAGGTTATTGGTATCTTTTATGATTGAGAAAAATGTAAAGATTCCGGTTAATTCAGTAGCCCAAATAGTAACAAGTGATTTAATGGGAACGCGCTCCATACAACTTATCTTAAGTGATAATCAAGAATTCTATCAGTCAAATGATACAATCCCGGGTACAATTGAAAGCGACCTTAAGGAACAGGTAAGCCAACAGGTGCTTCCTATTAAAAACAAAGCTGAGGAACTTTTAGGCACAATTGATTCAGCCATTACCATTCTGACTGTAATATTTAATGAAGATGCAAGAAAAAATCTATCTGAAAGTTTTAAGAACATTAACCAGACGATAATAAATATTGAAAGGGCAACTGCCGATTTGCAGGAAATAGTTGGTTCGGAAAAAGAAAATATTAAGAGCATTATTTCGAATATCGACAGCATAAGCTATGTATTTAATAAAAATACATTAAACATGGAAAACACTCTGAAGAATCTGTCTGATTTCAGCGACTCACTGGCACAAATTTCAATAACACCAGTACTTAATAATTTTATAAATATCTCCAGCCAGGTCAATGATGTACTGGCAAAACTGGAAGGCACAGAAAGTACAGCAGGCCTTTTGCTTAATGATGACGACCTTTATAACTCTGTAAAAACACTGTCGACAGATATCAACCTGCTAATAAATGATATCAGAATTCATCCCGAACGGTATGTGCAATTTTCTGCTATTGACTTGGGAAAAAATGTTTATATAAATACCTCCGGTGAGCTTGATGAAGAAAATATAGTATTTAAAATACACCTTATTTCAAGCAAAGATAGAATACCCCCTGATTCTGAATTCTTCGAAGATATTGATCAGGTTGAGGAGTATAAGACAGGAAGAGTATATAATTATCTAACCGGAGAATCAAATTCATATGTCGAGATCGCTGACTTGTTTCAGAAAGTTAGTGTAAAATTTCCTAAAGCAACAATCGTAGCATTTAAAAACGGACGAATAATTAAACTGGAAAAAGCTCTTAGACATCTAAAATAATAACATTTCAATGTTAATATTATTATTTATGATAACTTCAATCCCTCCACTACCTACCAGATATAATCTTCTCATACAAAAACTTACATATAAAAAATTGTATATCAGCATATTAAAAAATATTTATAAATATTAATAAATTCTGATTTTTAACTCATTCATTGATAGTCCATTAAAAAATAATTGAAAAAGTCAAGTCAAATTTGACTTTTTTTTTAACTTTTTTTTCGTAAAATTTGCTTACGGGAATTAAAGGAAATTATTGTAGAACATCTAAATCAACCATTATCAAATGAACAATGATCATTTTTCTGCGTGGGAAAAATGCCTTCGTATTATCAGGGATAATGTACCAGTTAGCAGTTACAAAACATGGTTTGAACCCATAAAACCGGTAAAGCTTCAGAGTAATATCCTCACAATACAGGTGCCGAGTGCTTTTTTTTATGAATATTTGGAAGAGCAATTTATTGATATTCTACGCAAAACACTTCGTATGGTTCTCGGCAACGGAGCAAAACTGGAATATAATGTTGTAATGGGTAACTCCAATGACAATGATACTCCTTACATTGTCAGTTATCCTACAAACAGTAATGTAAAAATACAAAATCAGCCCTTAAATATTCCTTTAAAAGAAGGGGACAGAAATACAATCAAAAATCCTTTTATTATTCCCGGCATTCAAAAAATTAAAATTGACCCGCAGTTAAAACCGGATAATACATTTGAAAATTTTGTGGAAGGCGACTGCAACAGACTTGCAAGGAGTGCAGGATTTGCTGTAGCCTGCAATCCTGGCGGTACTGCTTTTAATCCACTTATGATATATGGAAATTCAGGATTAGGGAAAACCCATCTCGGTCAGGCTATTGGTATTGAAGTTAAAGAAAACATGCCGGGAAAAGCAGTTCTTTACGTTAATGCAAATAAATTTCAGACCCAATTTACAGAAGCTACACGCAACAACAATCGCAACGATTTTCTGCATTTCTACCAAATGATAGATGTTCTTATTCTGGATGACGTACAGGAATTTGCAGGAAAAGAAAAAACACAGGAAACTTTCTTCCATATTTTCAACCATTTGCATCAAATGGGTAAACAGCTTATCCTGACTTCTGACAAGCCTCCTATTGAGTTGAAAGGAATGGAACAGAGACTTCTTTCAAGATTTAAATGGGGTCTCACGGCCGATTTACTGGCTCCTGATTTTGAAACACGTATGGAAATATTAAGGAGAAAGGTATATAAAGACGGAATTGAACTTCCGGATGAGGTTCTCGAATATATTGCCTCCCATGTTTCCAATAATATAAGGGAGTTGGAAGGTGCATTAGTATCCCTGCTTGCCCAGTCGATGCTTAACAAACGCGAAATAACACTTGACCTCACAGCCAAACTGATAAACAAACTTGTTAAAAATTCAAGAAGGGAATTATCAATTGAATATATATCAAAGGTGGTATGTGACTACTTCAATATGCCTGTTGATACTCTGCAGACTAAAACCCGAAAACGTGAAATAGTTCAGGCAAGGCAAATAACAATGTATTTTTCAAAAAATCTTACCAAGTATTCACTTGCCAGCATTGGAGCACAAATTGGAAATAAAGACCATGCGACGGTACTTCATGCCTGCAAAACTGTAAATAATCTGGTGGATACCGATAAAAATTTCAGACAATACGTTGAAGAGATAGAAAAAAAATTGACAATGTAGTGCAAGACACATACAAATCCATAAAAGGTCCGAGCCAGGGATTTTTCAAAGATAAAGGAAGCAAATTTTTCTCTTTTGCTTACCCTGTTCAGACCGAAGAAGAGATAAAGGATATTCTGGCATCAATTAAAAAAGAACATCACAGTGCCCGGCATCATTGTTTTGCATGGCGACTCGGAAAAAAAGAAATTAATTACAGAATTAATGACGATGGAGAACCGTCTTCAACAGCAGGTATGCCAATACTCCGCCAGTTGCAAAGCTTCAATGTTACTAATGTGCTTCTAATTGTAGTCAGATATTTCGGGGGCACTCTTCTGGGAACAGCCGGACTGATCAATGCATACCGGACAGCAGCGACTAACGCACTGGAAAATGCAATAATCATAACAAATACTATCGAAGTTATATTCAGGATTACATATTCATATGATAAAATGAATGATGTAATGCGAATAATAAAACAGGAAAATCTGAATATTATTAATACACAATTCGAAACAGACTGTAAAGTGGATTTTTCGGTATGCAGGTCAAAAGCCGGACAGACAAAAAAAATTTTCAGCCAATTTGAAGGAATTGATATCAAAAATATAAGTAATTGTTAATAAGTTACTGAAAAAATAAAGGAAAGTCGTTGCCTCACTAACGTATAAACAATTTAAATTTGAGGTATAATGCAACATCAACTTTACCATTACAATCATTTTAATGCAGGCATATCATCCCTGCCTGGAGAAATGTCCTTTGTCCGGCGTTTTATCATTCACTTTTTCGATCCGGGCAAATTTAATTTTATGAAAAGAGTGATCATATCTTTTCATTTGCAAAAAAGCCAATATTTTGTTAGCATGAAATGTTGGCTTTTTTTTATTATCAGAAAAAAGAGACTTTCATTATAATTATTACTCATGAAAAAGGACTTAATTTCAATCACCGACTATTCTAAAGAGGAATACCTCAAAATAATGGACATGGCTGCAGAATTTGAAAAAGAACCAAACCAGAATCTGCTAAACGGTAAAGTAGTAGCATCACTATTTTTTGAACCCTCAACACGCACACGTCTGAGTTTTGAAACAGCCATTAGCAGGTTAGGGGGAAAAATAGTAGGAATAGCCGATCCAAACAGCTCAAGTGCAGCAAAAGGAGAAACTCTGCATGATACTATTAAAATGGTTAGTCAGTATACCGACCTGATAGTTATGAGACATCCATTGGAAGGATCCGCCCGCTATGCTGCAGAAATTTCGCCGGTACCTGTAATAAATGCAGGTGACGGGTCCAACCAGCATCCTACACAGACCCTTTTAGATATGTATTCCATTCTTAAAACCCAGGGGACACTTGACAATCTTAATATTTTTATGGTTGGCGACCTGAAATACGGTCGCACAGTACATTCACTGATCATGGCAATGTCAGCTTTCGAAAATCCCATATTTAATTTCATCGCTCCGCCTGAGCTAAAAATGCCACAGGAATACAAAATGTATCTTCATGATAAAAATATTCGTTTCTTTGAACATTCTGAATTTACAGATATAATAAGCGAAGCAGATATAATCTATATGACGAGGGTTCAGAAAGAAAGATTTTCAGACCCAATGGAATATGAACAGGTAAAAAATATATATGTACTGCGTAACTCTATGCTTGAAAATACAAAACCAAATTTAAAAATACTCCATCCCTTACCAAGGATAAATGAAATTCACAGTGATGTTGATATGAACACTAAAGCATATTATTTCACTCAAGCTCTAAACGGTATCTATACAAGAGAAGCTATTATAACACATACCATGAATCTTAGATGAGGATCAGGGACTGAGCGACAATCTGTCGAATATTAATCAGCGGTAATCTGTCGAATCAGCGTCATCTGGTTCTATAAAATTTAAATACATGCAACATGAAAGAAAATAGGAAATCTAAACTGAAACTTAAAGTAAGTGCTATTAAAGAAGGGACTGTAATAGATCATATACCTGCCTCTAATTTATTTAAAGTAATTTCAATATTGGGCCTGGATAAAATTGACAATCAAATCACCTTCGGAACAAACCTTGAAAGCCAAAAACTGGGCATCAAAGCAATAATCAAAGTATCTGACAAATTTTTCAAGAATGATGAGATAAATAAGATCGCCCTGATAGCTCCCCATGCCAATTTAAATATAATAAGGAATTATGAAGTAGTTGAGAAAAAAATAGTAGAGATACCGAAAGAGATCAAAGGAATAGTTAAATGTTTCAATCCACAATGCATTACCAATCATGAAAAGATAACACCATCTTTTGATGTTATTGCCACCTTCCCCATGACATTAAAATGTAAGTATTGTGAAAAACTCACAATTGGAGAGCAAATAAAAATATTGTAAATATTATGGACCGACGGAATAAAATGGAAATGTTATAAATAATTACAAAATTCCACAATTTTCTGAAGCAATAAATCACAGTTAATTCAGGATAATTATATTTCAAATGATTTATTCCCCTCATCTGTCTATAACTTATAAAATAATTTTGGAAATTTTGGAAAATCTAAAATGCTTAATTTTCCCACATTGTTTTTTTTGTATATTTGCACCTCTGATTATTTTTGATAAAACCAATTTCAATTTACCCTAAAGGCAAGTTGGATAAACTTAAGGTAAATTATTAATAAAATACCCTAAGGGTAAGTTTTTCATACTAAGAAGAAAATGATAACTAAAGATTGAGCTTGCTCCGAAAAGTGGAAAAATAAAAATATTATTTTAGATAACAAAAAATGTAAAAATATAAAATTCTGAATGTCAATGCATTAAATCAAAATTTTATTAATTGTTACTGAAATTTGATTACAAAATACACTTATCGAAGCAGACTCAAGATTAAAAAAAATCGGAATAAAAGTTCAGATAAAATATCAGCCCAGATGGTGGAATTGGTAGACACGCCAGGTTGAGGGCCTGGTGGCCGATAACAGGCCGTGCAAGTTCGAGTCTTGTTCTGGGCACAGATCAATTTCGATAATAAACTGTAGAACAGTATTTTATCGAAGTTTTTTATTTTATTACTGTAACATTACTGAAACTTTTAATAAAACAGAGAAGAAAATTGACAAAAATTTTTAATTCACGTTTAAAAAAGTTGAGGTATCCCCCTTACCCCATCTAACCCTGTTTGGCATATAGATAAAGTTTTACACCCCATTCATATAACATATATAGCTATTAAAATATATAACATCCTGACTATTATTGTTAATAATTTTCCCTACCTCTAACTTATATCTTTTACTATTTTGGTTAAATTGCTTCATTATTTTATTACAAAAAACCGACAATCTATAAAGGTAATGGATAATGGCAGTTACATACAAACGATTTTGAACGCTTTCTCTTCTATGGATATCGCTATGCTTCGTAACCAATTGAAGGATGAATATTCTTACCAGGACGCCACTAAAGACATATTCCTGAACGAGATAGAGAAATTTTTTAAACGTCGTAAAGATGCCGGAGATACGAAGTTAATTATATACGAGGGTGAATGTACTGATGAAACTTGTCCCGATT
>CAZTAL010000066.1:0-6826 GCA_964611525.1 uncultured Prolixibacteraceae bacterium | reverse complement strand
GCGTAGCCATAGCTACGGTGAAAAATTTTGCAATGAGCATTTCCAATAGTGGCGTGCAATGTAGAACTGTAATAGATTTTCATTTTAGATTTTTAGGTAATAAATTAAAAAAATAGTTAGTATTTTAACCAATATTATTATTTTTGAAACTTTGGTAAGATAATTGTTTACAAAATTGTTAAAATAACTAAGTAATAAATTTAAAATTAAGAATGATGAAAAATATAGTATTGTTTGTATTGGCTGTTATTGCTCCGCTATTTTTATTTGCTCAGGATGCGGCTGAGAAAATTAATCAGGCTAATGAAGCGATGAAAGCTGAAGATTATGCTAAAGCATATGAATTATATGACGAAGCAATGAATAATCTGGGTGATGTACAGGTTGATCAAACTATCAATTATAACATTGGTTTTGCAGCTTATAAGGCTAAAAATGATGAGGGTGCCCTGAAATATTTTGATAAAGCTATTGAGGCAAGAACAAATGTTTCTAAGTGTTATGAATATAAAGCCTTAGTTTATAATAGGCAAGATAATTATGCCAAAGCGGTTGAAAATTTTGAAAAGGCAATTGAAACATCTGAAGGAGAATCAAATGATCTGGTTTTTAGTGCTGCCATAGCTGCCTATCGGGGAAATATGCTAGATAAAGCTATTGAATTATTTAGTCAAAGCGCAGATAATAATTACAGAGCAGAAACAGCTTTATATTATAAAGCAATTACACTAAAAAAACAGGGTAATGATGCTGCTTACAAAGCAACTCTTGAAGAAGGGATCAATAAATTTCCCAATGACGATAAAATATCATCTGCTCTTGCAAATTTATATGTTTCTGAGGGGAATGAATTATATAAGAAAGGTGTTAGTATTTTAAATACAGCTAATGAAAAAATATCCGCCGGCAGTCTTAAAACAACAGATGATGCTTACATTGCGGAAATGAAAAAAGCAAAAGTTGAATTCAAAGCTGCGGTTGAAATACTGGAAAAAGCCAAAACGCTGGATCCCTCAAATAAAAATGCACAGGCTCTTCTTGATGCATGCAGCGCCGTGCTATAAAAAATAATTCCGGCTCTTTCTAATTAGACGGGATACTTTGATAAAAAAATTATAGAAGATGGGATTCTTTAAAAAGAGTTCCATCTTCTATCTTAAATATTTCAGGTTAATTCCATAACCAATTATAAATATTCCTGTAATAATTGCATTTGTGACAGAAAAAGCCTGCCATCCAATCCATATTGTGGGTAGAAAAAGAATTATTATCTGTGAAAACATATAAAGAAAATAACCATCCCTGTGCAATTTCCACATGCGTATGGCTCCGGTAAGCGAAATGGCTGCCAGAGCCATTAAAGTAGTAAAGTAAACAGGAGAAATTACTTCTGTGGAATGCCAAGATGAGTACTTAATAATCATATCCGACACTTCTTCAAAAAAAACAGAAACTAAGAAATAGCCGAAGAATGATATAACGCTGCCTATAAAAGTCAGAATACATAAAGCACTTAAAAATGGGGGACGTATTTTATTATATTTTTGTTCCATTTATTTGGTTTGTTAAAATCTATGACTCCGGAAAAATACTGCTTCAAACAAGGGCTTTAGCCCAATAACTATTTTTTCTCCGGACAGTAATAATTTCTAATATTTTTTTGTCTTTTTACTTTCTGTAGATGGCTCATCTGTTAAATCGTAAAAATATTACATTTACCATCTATTATTTTAATTGTTCAAAAATAATGAGTTTTTGCCGGTATTTTAACGAATGTCCCTTATTAAAATATATTAACTTTGGAAAATGTTAAACTGATTTTTTGACAAACATATTATTTTTAATTTAAATTGATAAAATGATACGTGATACACAGGTTTTTGATATTATAGAAAAAGAGCGGGAACGCCAGCTAAAAGGTATTGAGCTCATTGCATCTGAAAATTTTGTTAGCAATCAGGTACTCGAAGCAATGGGTTCTGTAATGACTAATAAATATGCTGAAGGATATCCGGGACGCAGATACTATGGAGGTTGTCAGTTTGTTGATATGACAGAACAATTGGCTATTGACCGCATAAAAAAGTTGTTTAATGCACAATGGGCAAACGTACAGCCTCATTCCGGAGCTCAGGCAAATGCTGCTGTGTTAAGTGTCATTCTCAAGCCCGGGGATATTTTTCTCGGACTTGATCTGTCGCATGGGGGCCATCTATCACATGGTTCACCGGTCAATTCTTCAGGCATATTGTATAATCCTATAGCTTATAGGGTTAAAAAGGATACGGGACTGGTGGACTACGATGAGATGGAATCCCTTGCAATCAAGCACAGACCTAAATTAATCATAGGAGGCGCTTCTGCTTATAGCCGCGAATGGGATTATAAAAGGATGAGGGAAATTGCAGACAAAGTTGGGGCAATGCTCATGGTTGATATGGCTCATCCGGCAGGATTAATAGCTATGGAATTACTTGATAATCCTCTGAAATATGCTCATGTGGTTACCTCTACAACACATAAAACATTGCGCGGACCAAGAGGTGGAATAATATTAATGGGAGAGGATTTTGAAAATCCGTGGGGTATCAAAACAAAAAAAGGTGTCACCAGAATGATGTCTTCATTGTTTGATTCATCTGTTTTTCCCGGACAACAGGGGGGACCTTTAGAGCATGTTATTGCGTCCAAAGCTGTGGCATTTGCAGAGGCACTTACACCTGAGTTCAGTGAATATCAAAAACAGGTTCAAAAAAATGCCAGAGTAATGGCTGAAGCCTTTACAAATATGGGATACAAAGTGGTATCCAGAGGTACCGACAATCATTCACTTTTAATTGACCTTCGTACCAATTTTCCTGAAATTACCGGTAAGCAGGTTGAAAATACACTTGTTAAGGCTGATATTACAATAAATAAAAATATGGTACCTTTCGATAATCGGTCTCCTTTCCAGACTTCAGGTCTGCGTTTAGGTACTCCGGCTATTACAACCCGGGGTGTAAAAGAAGATCTTATGACTGTGATTGTACAGTTGATTGATGATGTAATCTCAAATATCGAAGACGAACATAAACTTAAATCAGTCACTGAAAAAGTTCATCAACTAATGAAAGATTACCCTCTGTTTGCTTACTAATAATATATGTATGGAATGGTACATGATACTCGCACTGACAGGTACCGGACTTGTTGCAGGATTTATTAATACGACTGCGGGTGGAGGATCTACACTTGCCCTGCCCTTGCTTATTTTTCTGGGACTACCAGCCAACGTGGCTAACGGAACCAACCGGGTGGCAATCCTTTTACAAAATGTGATTGGCGTACATACTTTTCACAAAAAAAAAATACTTGATTTCAAAGCCGATTACAGGCTTGCAATTCCGGCAATACTCGGATCTCTGGTTGGAGCTTTTATTGCTGTTGAGATAAATCATGATGTTTTAAAAAAAATCATTGCCGGACTCATGGTTTTAATGTTGCTTATAGTTGTTTTAAAACCTGAAGTATGGATTAATGAGCATGCTGGTGAAGTTGCTGCCAGACCAACTGCACTGCAATATTTTATTTTTTTTCTCATAGGAATATACGGTGGTTTTATCCAAATGGGAGTGGGCTTTCTTTTATTGGCAGGACTTGTTCTCGGATGCGGACACAATCTTGTCAAAGCTAATGCTGTCAAAGTATTTATAGTGCTTATATATACCATATTTTCAATAGGCATATTTATGTATCATGACCAAGTAAACTGGATAGCCGGATTAATTTTGGCTACCGGTAATATGTGCGGGGCATGGCTGGGAGTTCATTTTGCCGTGAAAGGAGGCGCCAAATATGTGAGATATGTATTAATACTGGCACTTATGGTGGTTATTTTGAATCTTTTCGGACTATTTTAATGAAAAAAAAATCGTAAATGACCATTTTGAGGGCGAGCCCTCCTGAATAAATCACTAAGGACAAAGCATAAGGCAGTCAGCGGACTGTATATACAGGGACTAAATATGAGGTCTCACATCAGTAATTATCATGCCCGCTTTTTCAGCAGCTTTAATTCCCAGATCACCGTCTTCAAATACCTGACAAAACCGTGGAGCAACATTCATAAGCTGTGCGCACTTTAAAAAAGTATCTGGTTCGGGCTTGTGTTTTTCCACATCATCGGCAGAGACAATGAAATCGAAATAATCCTTAATTTCTAAAGCTTCTAACTGTAAACATGCACTTTTCCTGCTGGCACCGGTGCCCACGGACATTGGAAGTTTATTATAATATTCTTTTACAATTGAAATTACCTCTTTCATTGGCTTAACTAATTTTACAGAATCCCAGAAAGACTGCTGTTTCATTTTTACCAATTTTTCCGGGTTTGTTGAAAGATTATGTTTATCAATAATTTTACGGGCAAATTCAATTGTAGGACTCCCTGTCATCTCATAATATATTTGCGGATCGAATATGAAACCATATTTTTGCCCTATTTTATTCCATGCAGCTATATGAACCCCCATTGAGTCGGACAAGGTTCCGTCAAGATCAAAAATCAATGCCTTCGCATCAGAATGTACCTTCATACTAATATGATTATTATTTTCGGAAAAGGTTCAAATTTTATATAACCTGAAAAGAGAAAAAACATTAAAATACAAAGTTCTCGTATATTCTTTTTAAATCATACTTTTTGATGTTATCTTTTGATTAAATAAGTATGAGTATATTCTAAAAAGACACCTTGTACTTTTTTGATACAAACTTGAAAATTTGTTGATTTAATTTTCAATAGTCATAAAAGAATTCTTTATATATAAAATATATATTTATTACTAAACTCAACTATTTACCCGGTTTACCGGATGTAAATTATTGCCGTAAAAGGGATCATTTAATTGGATTGGCCTATGTATTAATAGGGTTTTAAAACCAAATTGTCATATAATTATCGCCTAATTAATTCTCATACTTATAAACTACTGTTTTTTGATAAGAACCGGACAATTCATCAACTTTTTTAGGGTATTTACCAGCAAGATCATTTAATTCTGTCGGATCATTTTCAAGGTTATAGAGTTCCCACTTTCCACCATTCATCCTGACTATTTTATAATTATTTTGCCTAAACATCCTGAATTTTTCCAGGCCGGAAATAAAAAATTCCGGTATTTCCGCTTTTTCTTTACCGAATAATGGTAATAAAGATTTTCCGTGTGGTTTTATAGCAGGATAACCGGAAATTGAATCAGGGAATTCAATATTTAAAATATCCAGAAAGGTAGGCAATATGTCAACTACATGTCCTGGTTGGTTACAGGTTGTATTTGGCTGTATCACACCCGGCCAGAATGCAATAAACGGAGTATGGCAACCTCCTTCAAAGCCGCTTTGCTTGTATTGCCTGAAAGGTGTATTGCATAGATTAGCCCATGTTGATCTCAGACACCAGTATGAATCGGCTGGTCCGGGCTGGACATCTGTAATTTTATTTGAATAATAAGGACATGCCCCGTTATCAATTAAATACATTATCAGTGTATTTCCCAATACACCTTCTTTTTCAAGCTTATTTATTACTCTTCCGATATTTTGATCCATTCTGTCGACCATAGCGGCATAAACAGCCATTTCCAGGTCAAGAGAATCTTTTTGAGATTCCGATAAACTTTTCCACGGATAATAATCGGTATAAGCCGGAACAAGAGGACCCCTGAATTTATTCAGATTACCTTCAGGGGGACTTAATTTTGCATTGTCTAACAGAATTTCAAGTTCTCTGATCCTCTCAAATCTCTGCCTCCTGAGAGAATCCCATCCGATTTTGTATTTTCCCCTATATTTATCAATATCTTCTTGTCGTGCCTGTAATGGATAATGTGCGGCATGATAGGGCAGGTAAAGAAAAAACGGTTCGTCCTTTTTGAATGCCTCATCAAGCCATTTCAGTACATAATCAGTTATAAAATCAGTTTTATACATCGGTGATCTCTCATGATATATAGCACTTGCCGGTATCTGTTCACCTTCAAGATAAAAGGGGCGCTCAAACTTGCCAGAGGGAGGTAAAAAATATTCTGTAGTGGCCCAGAAATAAAAAGAATGATCAAATACATTTTCAGCTTTACAATAATCAGGAACCCAATTATCGAAATGCTCTTTCCCGCTCATTATATTAAAGTAGCCCGCCTCTTTTGTAAGATGGGCCAGATGCACTGCACCATTTCCACCCTTATATAAACCTGTTAGAAGGGAACTGCGGGTTGGATTACATTTCGCCATATTATAAAAAGTTGTGAAACGCATTCCTTCATAAGCCAACCGGTCTATATTAGGAGTTTCTATCTCTCCTCCATAACATCCGATATCCGAAAATCCCATATCGTCGGACATTATCAATACAATATTGGGTTTTGTATTTTCTATATTACTGCAAGACAGAAAAATAATCGGGATAAAAGTAATCGTAAACAGTAATAATATGTAATTTTTCATTTATATAATAGTTTATTACAATTCATTTCTCTGGTGCATAAATAGATTTGCTAAGCAAACTTATAAATATATGACTTTGGAATGAGTAAGAATTAAACAATTACTGATCCCTTACCACTGTTTTTCTTACTTTTTCAAGCATCTTTCTCATCTCTCCGAGAGTATCTTTGTATTCCGGTTTATCAGCAAGGTTAACATGTTCCTCAGGATCATTAGTGTGATCATAAAGCTCTTCATTATTTTTCCCTGTACCTTCTCCCCACCTTGTATATCTCCATTTGTCTGTTCTGATAGTAGCATCCTTGCCTCCATAGGAGACAGTATATGCATATTTTTTTTC